>JAQVDY010000001.1 GCA_028698215.1 Actinomycetota bacterium
TTAAAGAATTTGCTACCAACAAGCTGGGCGAAGAGTAGTAGCTAGATTATTAATAATCAAAATTATAATAAAACTGGCAACATTTTTAATGGTAACTATTGTTTTTTAAAAAAAATATAGTAATAATCTAATCACAATAAAAAATATAGGAAGGAGAGCAAATGCAAGATGTAAAAACTGGTGCAAGCGGCATGTCTAAAGGCGCCCTTATATGCGGCATACTTTCTATCATTCCCGGCGCTAGCATTGCCGCCTTAGTGCTGGCCATTATCGACCTGGTTAAAATCAACAAAGGAGAAGCAGGAGTAGAAGGCAGGAAATTTGATATAATTGCAATAATTCTTGCAGTAGTTCTTCCTCCAATATTCTGGACTATCATAACTACCCTGATTTGGGGCTGCGCTGCGGCTTCTGCCATGACTTACAGCGCCTTGTAAGCAGTAAGCAATACAGAATTATTAATTTATTTAGGCCTATTTTTATAGGCCTAAATTTTTAAAAAATATTAAATCTCCAGTCACCGGATTAGCAGTTAGGGTAATTAACATAAAAAGAATCAGGCTTGGCAGCCACATCAACAATAGACCATATCCAGGCAACAAAAGACCAGGTGCCCATGGTGACTACGGTTAAGGCCAAGTTCAGCCAGAATTTCCAGGAATCTGTCTCATAAGTATAAATCCAGGTCCAGAAACCCAGGAAGATAGCCAATAAAACAGCTATCGTTTTATCCTTGGGGACCACTTTTTTGTCCAATGATTGGCCTCTTACCGCAATGCCGCAGTTAGGACACACCACTGCTTCCTTAGCCAAAGGCTTACCGCAATGCATACAATAATAACCCTGGCTAACCACCTCTGCTTTTTCTTCCATTATCTTCTCCTGTTAAATTTCTGCCAATTATGAATTTTACTGGCTAGTCAAAATTATAACTTACCAGCTACAAGCCTGCTGCCGCTGCCCCATTATTTTCTTAGCTGGGGAGAGTCAAACCACAGTCCATGTATGTTTAAAACTGGACTCTCCATATCCAATGCAGCTGTAACCATTACCTTGTCCCGGCTAAACTCTGCCTCATAATATAAAGAGATAAGCCCTTCTTTAAAATTAGCACCTATCAGCTTTTTAGTGCCGGCCTTATAGGTCCCCACTTTTCCCTTAATGAGAGGCAAAAGAGACTCCTCAAAGTTTTGCAGGTCTAATGCGCTGAGCATTTGTTCTGAAAAATCTTCAGAAAACTTCTGGTAATTTTCTTCTGATAGTCCCAGCAGGCAGTTTTCAACTACCTGGTTAGCTTGATCCTCTTGTTCCGGGGTAAGCTCTACCCGGTTAGCAAAGCAGCCCCCTAACATCAGCATGGCAGCCATTGTCATCAGCAAAAAGGCCGCCAATATTTTCCTAGTCATTAGCTACCTTCTGTAACAGCCAGGCCATATTCTCCCCCAGGACCTTCAAGGTATCCATTCCTTCCTGGTCCTCTCTTACCTGCCCTGGTTTTGCCCCTATGGCAAAATTCCAATAAATGGAAGAGGGTATTATGGTTTGGTTTAACATAAACATATTGTTTACCTGGTTAATAGTATCCACTGCCCCCTGCCTCCTGACTGCAGCTACCGCTGCACACACCTTTCGCTTTAAAAGAAAACCGCCAGCCCGGGCGCAATACCCCATCCTGTCCACCAGCGCCTTGGCCGTAGGGGTAACCGAACCAAAATAGACCGGCGAGCCTATCAGTATCCCCTGGGACTGGTAAGCCAGCTTTAAGTACTGGTTCATATTATCTTTATCTATTACACAAAAACCATCCTTGGTTTTTTTACATACGCCGCAGCCGTCACAGGAGCTGATTTGCTCTGAACCAATCTGTATAATATTGGTATTAATCCCTTCCGCCTCCAACTGCTCCAATACGGTTTGCATTGCTATAAAGGTATTGCCCTTCTTATGGGGGCTGCAATTGAATCCTATTACCTTCAAACCTTTACCTCCATTCTAATTAATATAAATTCTGGGAATCCTGCTGCCAATCATGCATACAATTTCATAATTTATAGTACCCATAATATGTGCCAGCTGGTCTGCAGTTACACACTTACCGTTAGCAGTTCCAATAAGTATGGCTTCATCATCCAGTGACACCTTTAATCCGGTAATATCTACCATACACTGGTCCATGGTAACATTGCCTACTACCGGTGCATATTCTCCCCCCGTAATAACCCGGGCCCGGTTGGATAGGAGGCGGCTGTAGCCATCTGCATACCCTATTGGCAATACGGCAATTGTGCTTTTTTGTTTTACTTTATGGGTACGGCAGTAAGATATGGTATCTCCGGCAGCTACTTCTTTGATAAACGCTACCCTGGCCTTTAAACTGAGCACCGGACTCAAGTCCAGGGAACATTCTGTACTGAAAGGATTAAGCCCATACATAGCCAGGCCGACCCTGACCATATTAAATTCTTCTGCAGTATTTTCTATACAGGCTGCACTATTGGCTGCATGTATGAACTTAATTGAGTTCAGCATGGTTTTTGCCGGAGCCAGTACCTGCTTGAACCTTTCCAGCTGCAATGGGGTAAAATCGGAGCCGGAATCACTGGCACAGGCAAAATGGGTAAATAAGCCTTCCACTTCCAAATGAGGGAGACTGGCTATCTCCT
The DNA here is from genome assembly GCA_028698215.1 of Actinomycetota bacterium. NCBI lineage: Bacteria > Bacillati > Actinomycetota > Actinomycetota bacterium. The sequence continues at coordinate 2,664 of JAQVDY010000001.1, forward strand.
TTATTTGTTCTGGTGCCTTCCTGTAATCAAAACCTAAGCGGTTCATGCCGGTGTCTATATTTAGATGGCACCTGGCTTTACAGCCCATAGCAGCTGCCCTGTCATTAAAAGCCCGGGCTTTTTCCAGGCTGCTTATGGCTGGTATAAGATGATAGCCTAGAGCTTGGTCTACGGCTGCCAAAGGAACCTCGCTTAAAACTAAGATAGGGGCATCAATACCCTTTTGCCTTAACTGCCTGCCTTCCTGTACCAAAGCTACTCCCAGGCCATAAGCCCCTTTAGCCAAAGCCCTCTGGGCTACAGGCACCGCCCCATGGCCATAGGCATCTGCCTTCACTATTGCCATCATATTAACCAGCCTATCCGAATACAGGCTTTTTAATGCCTCAAGATTATGCTCCAGTTTGCCCAGGTCTATTTCTGCCCAGGCATTCCTTAATTTTTTGTCTGATTCCAAAATTATTACTCTTTAATCATTGATTTTACAATATCGGCCCTGGTAATTATGCCTACCAGTTTTTTATCCTGGCCTAAAACCGGCACCCTGTTTATATTTTTTTGAGTCATGATATTAGCAACATTATTCACGGTGGAATCCTCATCCACAGATACTACCTCAGCAGTCATGATATCTTCTACCTTGGTTGCCAGGTGTTTTTTAAGACTTTTCTTGAATTTGGACAGGCTTTCCAGATAGATAATGCTGTCCAGCAATTTGAAATAGCTGGGAAAATGAAGATCAGTATCCTGTACAATAATATCTCCCTCAGTAACTATTCCCACCATCTGGCCTTCCTGGTCTAAAACCGGCACTCCGCTGATTTTGTTTGTTAGCAATAGTTGTGACAACTCCTCTATAGAAGCGTCCTGGCTAATGGTGATAACTTCTTTGTTCATAATGTCTTTAGCTAATTTTTCTGCCATCTTTTACTCCCTGTATAAAATTTTTTCCAACTTCAAGAAAACCTTTGGCATACCTTCCAGCAAATCCGTGGCTATCATGGAGGTCTTGCTGGTATGCCTCGATATCAAATCTGAAGCCAATCCATGGATATAGGTTCCGCCGACCGCAGCCTGAAAGTTATCCATACCCTGGCACATCAATGAAGAAATAATACCGGTAAGTATATCCCCGGTCCCGGCGGTAGCTAAAGCCCAGTCACCCGTATTATTGATAAAAGTAGTCTGGTCCTGCCTGGTAATTAGGGTACGGGGCCCTTTTAATACTGACACCAGGTTAAACTTGGATGCCGCCTCTACATTAACTTCATATCTTTGTTCCAGTTTTATACGGTCCATACCCATTATTAAAGCCAGCTCTCCGGCATGAGGGGTAATTACCACATGAGAAAAATCCGGATGTTGCTGTCCATTTACTTCCCGGGGCCCATAGATAGCCGCCAGTCCGTCCGCATCCAGCACTGTGGGTTTGGCCACTCTCATCAGAATTTCCCTTACCAGCCTGATGGTGCTGGAATTTTTAGATATGCCCGGCCCAATAGCCAAAGCATCATAACCGGCGCTTAGGTCTATTATCTCTTCCAAGCTGTCATAATGGATAGACAAATCATCAGTCTGGTCTACAGGATAAGTCATAACTTCAGTAAGCTTCTGCTCTAATATAGGGTTTAGCTCCCAGGGGCAAACCAGGGTGACCAGTCCCGCTCCCGCCCTCATAGCTGCCTGGCAGGTCATGGCTGCTGCCCCGGTAAATCCTACTGATCCTGCTATGACCAGCAGTTTTCCCACACTATGCTTATAAGACCAGGGTGACCTTAAGGGCAGCTTGGAAGCCACCCAGTCCATGCTGGTCTCAAATATCTGCTCGTATTGTTCAAAATATTTTTCAGGTATGCCGATATCTGCTACCTTTACCTTGCCTGCATAACTGGCCCCCGGATAATTTAGAAGCCCCAGTTTCTTGCACCCAAAAGTTATGGTAGCATCTGCCTTTACCGCTGTACCTAAAATTTGTCCTGTATCGGAGTCTATCCCCGATGGAATGTCCACTGCGTATACTTCACTGCTGCTGCGGTTTATCTCTTCAATTATCTTTTTGGCGGGGCCGTATATGTCTTTGCCGTGCAGCCCGGTGCCAAAAATAGCATCTATAATGAAATGGGCATCTTGGACATCCTGTTTAAAGCTATCCCAGGACGGGCCATTGTCTACATTCAAAAACATTACTTTAGCTCCTGCTGCTTTACCCAGCCGGTTAAAATAATGGGTTGAATCGCTGCTGAATTTTTCGGTAGGAGTTATATAAAATACCTTAACGCCTATCTTGGCCTGCAAAAGGTCATAGGCAGCTACAAAACCGTCTCCCCCATTGTTGCCGCCGCCGCAAATAACTATCCCCTGGACCTCTTTTTTGTTTTTGAAATCTGCTTTGACGGCTTTGGCTACACTGCTGCCCGCATTCTGCATCAGCCCCTTGGAATCAATCCCGTCACTGATACAGCGTGCATCTATTTCTGCTATCCTGCTGCCTTTTAGTACCCTATGCATGTAAACCGCCTTTAATATGGTAATTAAGGATATTATAACAAAAAAAACGGATATAATTGAAAACTTATGGTTTTAAAGCCACTGCAAAAGCCACCGCATAATTTTTGGTGGCAGAAATTGAAACTTCTATCCGGGATATGCCCAGTTTCTTTAGCAGCAAAGCCCCCCTGCCTTTAATGGTAACCCGGGGCTGCCCCGGACCGGAAATTTCAATATCTGAAAAAGAAAGGTCTGCCCCAAAGCCGGTACCTAATGATTTAGCCACTGCTTCCTTAGCAGCAAACCTGGCCGCATAGCTTCCCCAGCAGCCCTGGCCCCTGCTCTGGCAATAGCTCCTTTCTTCCGGGGTAAACACCCTGGAAACAAAGGAGGGGGTTTGCTTGATAGAGTCAGCCACCCTTTCTACCTCGATTATGTCCGTACCCACACCAAAAATATCCAAGATCACTCCACAGTAACGCTTTTAGCCAGGTTCCTGGGCTGGTCCACATCTCTGCCCAGGTTTTTGGCAATATAATAAGAATACAGCTGCAAGGGAATAATAGTAAGTATCCCTGACAGCGGCTGGTCTATGGGGGGTATGAAGAAACAGTAATCAATAGCTTTTTTTAGCTCATCGTTCCCCTGGGTAGTTATGGCCAACAGGGTTGCCTTTCTGGCCTTGGCTTCCTGTACATTACCCCATATCTTTTCATAAACATCGTCCAGGGGCATGATGCCTACCACTACCGTATTGCGGTCAGTTAAGGCAATAGGCCCATGCTTCATTTCTCCTGCCGGATATCCCTCTGCATGGATATAGCTTACCTCTTTTAGCTTTAAGGCCCCTTCCAAAGCCATGGGCAAGCCGTACAGCCGGCCTAAAAACAAGAAACAACTGTACCGGTAGGTTTTATCTGCTATTTTTTTAATCTGCTGGCTTTGGTCCAATACCTGCTGTACCTTTTCCGGCAGGGATAAAAGCTCCCTTATAATACGGCGGTATTCCTTATCACCAATAACTTTTTTAGCCTTCGCCAGGTACAGGGCCAATAAATATATTACTACCAGCTGGGCAGAAAAGGTCTTGGTTGCACAAACCCCTATCTCGGGCCCGGCATGAGTGTAGATGACTGCATCTGATTCCCTGGCAATAGTACTGCCCACCACATTGGTAATGGCTGCTACTCTAGCCCCTTTTCCTCTTGCTTCCCTTACTGCAGCCAAGGTATCAATGGTTTCCCCGGACTGGGTAATAGCTATAACCAGGCAATGGTCTCCCACCATGGGATTACGGTACCTATACTCGGACCCATAATCCACTTCCACCGGTATTTTAGCCCATTTCTCTATGACCTGCTTGCCTGCTAAAGCAGCATGGTAAGAAGTGCCGCAAGCTATTATCTGCACCTTTTCTATATCATTTACCTGCTGTACAGAGAATCCTAGCTCTGCAAAATTAAGTTCCTGTTCAGTCAGCCTCCCCCTCATGGTTTCCCTGATTCCATAGGGTTGTTCAAAAATCTCTTTTAGCATAAAATCTGCATATCCCGCTTTTTCTGCACTTTGAATATTCCAGTTAACCCTAAACGGCTTTTTGGTAACCGCCTTGCCGTCTGGTCCAAATATTTCTACGCTTTCCGGAGTAACCCTTACCGTTTCATAATCTTCGATAATTAAAAAATTCCTGGTATGTTCTAAAATAGCAGGCATATCCGAAGCCAGGAAATTCCCTTTAGGCGATACTCCTACCACCAGGGGGCTGGCTATCCTGGCTGCTGCCAGCTGGTCCGGCTCGTCCAGGCATATGGCCACCACCGCACCGGAACCTTTAATACGGGCCATGGTTTTCTGCATGGCAGCAATAAGGTTACCCTCATAATATTTTTCCAACAAATGAGGCAGTACTTCTGAATCAGTTTGAGATATAAACTGGTGCCCCTCTGCTTCCAGTTCAGCCTTTAGCTGCTGATAATTTTCTATAATACCATTATGGACTACCGCAATTTTTTGGCTGCAGTCAAGGTGTGGATGGGCATTTTCCCTGGTGGGTTCGCCATGAGTAGCCCACCGGGTATGGCCAATACCGCAATTTCCAGCAACCATGGAAGAATCAAGGCTGTTTTCCAGCTCCCTTATCTTGCCTGCTTCTTTTACCACTTCCAGCGTAGGTATGGTGCCGTTCCTACTTATAATGCTGATACCGGCTGAATCATAGCCCCTGTATTCCAGCCTTTTTAAGCCTTCCAGCAGCAGTTTCCGGCAATCCTGGTTACCAGTATAGGCCACTATACCGCACATAAAACCTCCTGGTGATGTTTACAGTATGCAAATTAAATAAATCCCCATAGGGATTGTCTAAAATTTATTCCTTACTGTCCTATAAAATTCTTATACACAAAAGGAGAAGTCATAGTTGATAATAGACTAAAATAATTTATATTAAAAGTTATTTTATGGCCCATGGCAAACAACAGCTCCCCTCTTGACTCCAATACTGTATGATCGCTGCTTTGGCCTACTATTTCCATACCGGGAGCAGGCTTTAAATTAGCCGCATCTGCATCCTGCAGCCCCAATGCCACTATGGCCTTCCGCGGATTTTCCTTTACCTCTATTATTTCCGCTTCCAATGTAAAACAGTCCCTGTGAGCACCTTCTAGGGTAGAATAATTCAAGGTTTCATGGCCCAGAAGTATGGCCTCCCCAATCCTTAACTGGTTTATGCCTTCCGGTAGGCCAGAACCAAACACCTGGTCCAGTAAACTGGAATTACCTCCGGATAAAACAGGGATAGCAATACCCAGCTCCCTGTAAATCCTATGCTTTAGTTCTACCATGGCTGACAAACTTTCATAACTGGGTTTTTTACTGGAAATGCAGCGGGCATTAGTGCCCAGCCCCATAACCTTGATGTTTTCCAGCTCAACCAGCTGACGGCAAAAAGGAAGTACCTGGTAAGGCAGCAGGCCCTCTCTCTGGTCATCAGTATCCAGCATAACCATCACTGAATGGGTAATTCCCTTTTTTCCGCATACCTGGTTTATCAGCCTAGCTGCCTCTATCTGGGTACAAGCGCTTACCTGGCTATAGGCGGCAGTATGTTCTGCCTCACTGAGCATAGGGGTCCTGAGCTGCATTAAGGGATAGTTAAAATTAGCCCTTAGCTGGCGCAGGTTATCCAGCCTGCTGTCGCCCAGCATATCTATTTTGCCACTGGCCATAGCCTCTACTATCCTGGTGTGGGCCAATACGCTCTTAGTAACAGCAACGACCGATATGCCTAGAGCGGCACACCGGTCGCAGATTATCTTAGAATTATGGGCAATTTTGCCCCTGTCAATGTTTAGTCGGGGATACGTCACCAAACCATTACTACCTCTTTGAGAACTGGGGTCTTTTTCTTGCTTTTTTCAGGCCATATTTCTTTCTTTCCTTCTCCCGGGGATCCCTGGTAAGCATGCCTTCTTTTTTAAGTATAGGCCTGTATTCTGCATTAATTTCTAACAGGGCCTTGGCTATGCCATGCTTTAAGGCATCAGCCTGGGCATTGACCCCTCCACCGATAATACTAGCCAATACATCATAAGCATTATCAGTACCAGTGAGCTTTAAAGGCTCCTTTATTTTAATTACCAGCGAAGGAAGGGGGAAATAATTATCCAGGTCTCTTTTATTGATAGTTATTTTCCCTTCGCCTGGAACCAGTCTTACTTTGGCTATAGCTTCTTTTCTTTTCCCGGTAGCATAATAACTTACACTGTCTGCCAACTTAAATTCCTCCTCAAATCTCTATTTTTTCAGGTTTCTGGGCCTGGTGCTCATGATTATCACCAGCATAAACCTTTAATTTTTTAAAAATCTGCCTGCCCAGCCGGTTATGGGGAAGCATGCCCTTTATAGCCAGAGAAATAACTTGCTCCGGTTTTTTGGCCAGCTTCTCTTCCAGTGTCTGTACCTTAAGGTTTCCCACATACCCAGAATGCCTGTAATATTTTTTTTGCTTAAGTTTATCTCCGGTAACCTTAATATCCTTGGCATTTATAACAATTACATAATCTCCGCAATCCACTGAAGGAGTAAAGATAGGTTTCCCTTTTCCCCTTAACAGCTTAGCTGCTTCTGTGGCCAGCCTGCCCAATGTTTTGCCCTGGGCATCGATTATGTACCACTTTCTTTCTATTTCTTCTTTTTTAGCATAAAAAGTTTTAATTCCCAATTCTGTCATTATCTTCCTCCCATCAGTATAAGACCTTGGTCAGGAACAATCCCTTGGCAGGCGCAGTTTTGCCAGCCAGTTCCCTATCCCTTGCCTCTAATGCCTTTTCAATAGATTCCAGGGTCCTTAATCCCTTTCCCAGCTCCAGTATGGTACCTACCATAATCCTAACCATATTGTATAGGAAGGAGCTTGCCTCTATATTAAAAATTATTAAATTATCACTGTTCCCTGTAATATGGAAACTGTATACCGTTCTTACCGTACTGCCATATTCGGCCTGGTTGCCAAAAGCCCTAAAATCTTTCCGCCCTATAAACAACCGGGCTGCTTTTTGCATCATTTCCAAATCCAGCTTCTGGGTAATCAATATGCTGTACTTCCTTAAAAAAACACTCTGTACATTACCATTGACCACATAATAGCTGTATATCCTTCTTACTGCATCCCTTCTGGCATCAAAATCACAGCCAACCCTGCTGATATCCCTGATACAGATATCCTGGGGCAAAACACAATTTAGGGACCATTGAAAACGATAAACATCAATTTCCTGATTCAGCTTAAAATTAACCACCTGGTGCAAGGCATGCACGCCTGCATCCGTTCTTCCCGCATAATTTATGCTGACCTTATAACCTGCTACCTGGCCCAGGGCTTCCTGCAGACACCCCTGTATGGTAGCTTTGCTGTCTGGCTGGATCTGGAAACCGCAGTATTCGGTTCCATCATACTCAACCACAGCTTTGTAATTTACCATGGTTACTCCAGCCTTCCAATTTTCAAATAAACTACTCTACCAGCTCCATAATAACCATCTGCGCATTATCGCCTAAACGGTTCTTGTATTTTAAAATCCTGGTAAAACCGCTGGATCTTTCATACATACCGGGAGCCACTTCATTAAAAAGTCTCTGTACAGCCTTATAATTGCCTAAAAGCCTCAGGCAGTTTCTTCTGGCTGCCAGATTATCCTTTTTAGCTATGGTTATCAATTTATCTACAAACCCTCTCAGCATTTTAGCCTTGGGTAGGGTTGTGGTTATTCTTCCATGCTCAAACAGGGAAATAGCCATATTGGCCATCATTGCCTTTTGGTGACTGCTATCCTGCCCAAATCTGGGCCCTTTTTTTGGTACTACCATATCCAATCTTCTCCTGATTTAACTATTTTTTCTTAAAGGATAAACCTAGGTCCTTTACCTTATCTTTAACTTCCTGTATGGACTTCTGTCCAAAATTCCTAATATCCAACAACTCATCTTCAGAATAATTAAGCAATTTCTCTACCGTATCAATACCTTCCCTTTTTAAACAGTTGTAAGCTCTAACCGATAGCTCCAGCTCTTCTATGGAAGGATAATGCGGTTTTTCTTCTTCTTCTTTTACCTCTTCAAAAATAGGGTCATCTTTATTGGCATTATCAGAAAGATCAATCAGCAAAGCCATGTAATCATTAATAATTTTAGAAGCCTGGCTTAACGCATCTTCAGGTTTCATGCTGCCATTGGTATTGATATCCATAATCAGCCGGTCGAAGTTGGTCATCTGGCCCACCCTGGTATTCTCCACCTTAAAAGAAACCTTCTTAATAGGTGAAAAAATGGTATCCAGCGGGATTACTCCTAAAGCATCGCCTTCCACAGAATTCTCTGCGGCTGTTTTATAACCTTTTCCTTTTTCCAATATCAGCTCAGCCTTTAAATCCCCATCCTTGCTTAGGGTAGCCAGGTAAGCATCGGGATTAATAATCTCCACTTCTGAACTCAGCTTAATATCAGAAGCCTTGATTACCCCTGCCCCTTTCTTGGACAGCTTTAATTTAACCGGCTCCTCGGAATCCATCCTAAACACTATTTGCTTCAAATTAGCCACAAATTCCAGTATATCTTCCTTCATACCCTTAAGGGTTGAAAACTCATGTTTAACATCCTCTATCTTGATCCTGGTTACTCCCACTCCCTCTATGGAAGAGAGAAGCACTCTCCTGATGGAATTGCCCAGGGTGTGCCCAAAGCCCCTTTCCAAGGGCTCTACCAGAAATTGTCCATTATAATCGTCTGTATGTTTAACCGTAACTTTTGGTTTTTGCATTTTAAGCAATTTAAATCTACCTCCCAAGCTTAAATATTCTACTTAGAATATAGCTCAATAATTATAAGCTCATTAATAGGTACCTTGATTTCTTCCCTGGTGGGTACCCTCAGGCATTTCCCCTTTAGCTGGTTTAGATCTACTTCCAACCAATCCGGGGGAGTCAAGCTGGCTGCGCTTTCTTTCGCCTCTAAAATAGGCACTATTTCTTTGCTCTTATCAGCAATGCTTATTTCCTGGTTTTCTTTTACCTGGTAGGAAGGTATGTCAACTACCTTTCCATCCACCATAACATGTCCATGCCCTATCAGCTGCTTGGCTTGAATACGGGAAGAAGCCAAACCTATTAGATAAAGTACATTATCCAATCTGGTCTCCAGCAGCTGCAGCAGTATTTCACCGGTAATACCCTTCTTCTTTACTGCTTTCTCGTAATATCGTCTAAACTGTCTTTCCCTTAGGCCGTAATACCTTTTAGCCTTCTGCTTTTCCCTTAACTGCAGGTAATACTCAGTCTCCATTGTTCTTCTTTTGGCTTTTTCGCCAGGCACATAAGGCTTTCTCTCCATTGCGCATTTATCAGTAAAACACCTCTGGCCTTTCAAAAACAATTTCTGTTTTTCTCTCCTGCATAACCTGCAGGATGCACCACTTATATTAGTCATATTCCTGTAACTCCTTTATTTATTCTACACTCTTCTTCTTTTTGGCAACCTGCACCCATTATGGGGTACAGGAGTTACGTCAATGATGTTTCCAATTTCAATTCCCGCTGCCTGTAAAGACCTTACTGCGGTCTCCCTGCCGGAACCTACTCCCTTTACCCTGACATCAACCCTGCTGATGCCGTGTTCCTGGGCGGCCTTAGCCACTTCATTGGCAGTTATCTGGGCAGCATATGGGGTGCTTTTCCTGGAGCCTTTAAAGCCCATTCCCCCTGCACTCCCCCAGGCAATAGTATTGCCGTTCTGGTCAGTAATATTAACAATAGTATTGTTAAAAGTAGACTGAATATGGGCTATTCCATAAGCAATATTTTTTCGCTCTTTCTTCCTTAATCTTCTCTTGGTGGGTTTCTTAGCCAAAACCTTTACCTCCTAATTAACCTGTTTTTTGCTTCTTCCTGATGCCTACGCCCCGTTTTCTTCCTTTTCTAGTTCTGGCGTTGGTATGGGTTCTCTGTCCTCTAACAGGGAGCCCTCTTTTATGTCTGATACCCTTGTAAGAGTTTATTTCTATAAGTCTTTTTATGTTTTGGGTTACTTCTCTCCTGAGATCGCCCTCTACCTTGATATTGGCATCTATATATTCTCTTATCTTTGAAACCTCGTCTTCACTTAAATCCTTGGTCTTTAAGCTTTTGTCTATTTTCAGATCATCTAAAATCTGGTTAGCCTTTGATTTGCCAATACCAAAGATATAGGTTAGTGAAACACTTATATGCTTATCCCTTGGAATATCTACGCCTGCTATTCTAGCCAACTTATAACCTCCTTAACCCTGTTTCTGTTTATGCCGAGGGTTTTTACAGATTACCATTACTTTACCCTCTCTTTTTATAATCCTGCAATCATTGCAGATTTTCTTAACAGATGGTTTCACTTTCATTTTGTCAACCTCTTCTATTTAAATTATTTCTTCCTGTAAGTTATCCTGCCCCTGCTCAAATCATAGGGTGATATTTCTACCTTAACCGTATCTCCTGGCAAAATTTTAATATAATGCATCCTCATTTTGCCTGAGATATGGGCCAATATCTTATGCCCATTTTCCAACTCCACCCTAAACATGGCATTGGGCAAAGCCTCCAGTATAGTACCTTCGGCCTCTATAATGCCTTCCTTTTTACTAATCTTGTTCCCCTTTTTAATTTATCTAAAGCGCAAATATGTAGATTACCAAAAAATCAACCCGATGTCTACACATTTTTTCTAAACCCTGGAAAGCACCAGCGGCTTTCCATCAGTTATAGCCACCATATCCTCAAAATGACATGAAGTGCTTCCATCCTGGGTCACTACTGTCCATCCATCATCTAAAACCTTTACCGCACTGCGTCCAATATTAAGCATAGGCTCAATAGCCAACACCATTCCCGGCTTAAGCTTAGGGCCTTGTCCGGGAGGCCCGTAATTCAGTATCTGGGGATCTTCATGCATCTTGGTGCCAATACCATGGCCAACAAAATCCTTCACCACTGAAAAGCCGCTCCTCTTGGCCCTCTGTTCTATGCTATGGGATAAATCTGATAGCCTGCGTCCGGCAAAACAATGCTCTATGCTTAAATCCAAAGCTTCCCGGGTAGCTTCCCACAGCTGGCGGGTAACCTCATCCACTTCCCCTATCAGGTAGCTCCGGGCTGCATCCCCAAAATAGCCGTTCAGCTCTACTCCCACATCTATGGAAACCAGGTCCCCTGCTTCTATTTTTCTAGGGCCAGGTATCCCGTGCACTACTTCATGATTTATGGAAGCGCATATACTGCTGGGAAAGGGAATGGAGCTAATCCTCCCCTTATAGCCCTTAAAGGCAGGGATGCCGCCGCTTTTTAAAATAATTTTCTCGGCCAGCTTATCCAAGTGACCGGTAGTCATTCCCGGCTCAACAACCTGTTCAATTTTTAAAAGAACATCTGCCACAATATGGGCAGCCTCCTGCATTTTCTTAATCTCCTGCGGCGATTTGCATATAATCATAAATTAGCCAATATCCTTTCCGTTACCACTTCCGGATCTGCCTCGCCGTCAATATCTATCAATATATTTTTCTGCCGGTAGTACTGTATAAGAGGCTCGGTCTGCTCCCTGTATACATCCAGCCTTTTTTCTATAACCTGCACCTGGTCATCTTCCCTTTTTACCAGTTCCTGGCCGCAATGGGGACAATTAGCCCTGCCTTCCGGCCCCATGGTTGAAACCTGCTTACAACCAGGACACACTCCGCGGCTGGTAAGCCTCCTTATAATCTCCTGGCGGTCTACCGATATATTTATAACCTTCTCCACGGACAAGCCCAACTTCCTGAATTTTTCATCAAGCATCCTGGCCTGGGCCAGGTTCCTGGGAAAACCATCCAGTATGAAACCATCTCTGGCCTGGGGCCTGCTGATTTCCTGCTCTATAATATCTATTATCAACTCATCGGGAACCAGCTTGCCGCTCTCCACATATTCCCTGGCCTGGCAGCCCAGAGGGGAACCAGTCTTTATCTCTTTCCTTAATATATCCCCTGTAGATATATGGGGGACTCCATACTTTTCAGCTATCTTCACTGCCTGGGTTCCCTTACCTGCACCAGGAGGGCCCAATAGTACGGCTATCATTTCAAAAATCCCTCATAATCTCTCATAGTCAGCTGTGACTCCAGCTGTCTCATGGTATCCAAAGCTACACCCACGGCAATAATAATGGAAGTGCCTCCAAACCGGAAGGGCAGCTGGGTATAATTTATCAATATTTCCGGAAGTAAGGCCACTATGGCCAGAAAGATAGCTCCCGGAAGAGTAATCCTGTTAAGTATATTGGTAAGATAATCAGCTGTATTCTTGCCTGGCCTGATACCAGGAATAAAGCCCCCGTATTTTCTTAAATTATCCGCAGTATCCAGGGGATTGAAAGTAATAGCGGTATAAAAATAAGCAAAGAATATAATCAGTAAGGTATAAACTACAGCATAAATGGGATTAAGGCCCCCTTCAGTAGTAGCGCTAAGCGCTGAAGCAATACGCTGAACATAGGGGTTAGGAATAAACTGGGCTATGGTGGCTGGAAACATAAGCACAGACACTGCAAAAATAATAGGCATTACCCCCGACTGGTTAACCTTTAAGGGGATATAAGTACTCTGTCCGCCAAATACTTTCCTTCCTACCACCCGTTTGGCATACTGTACCGGTATCCTTCTTTCTCCCTGCTGTATCATAATAACAGCCATTACCACACCTATTGATACCAGCAAAAAAAGTATGACATAAAGCAAATTGCTGGTACCTTGAAGCCTGAACAAACTAATAAACTGGCCTGGAAGCCTGGATACAATGGAAGCAAAAATGATCAGGGAAATCCCATTCCCAATACCATGGATATTAATCAGTTCACCCAGCCACATGATAACCGTAGTACCAGCGGTAAGGGTTAGTACAATTAAAATCACATGCATAGCATCAAACTTGGGTATGGCACCGTATCCCCTGAAGAAAAAGACCATAGCCACGGATTGGGCTAGAGCCATGCCTGCAGTAAGATACCTGGAAATCTGGTTGATCTTTCTTCTTCCCACTTCGCCCTGCTTGGCCAGCATCTCCAGCTTGGGAATTACCACCTGCAGCAACTGCATAATAATGGTAGCAGTAATATAGGGCATAATACCCAAAGAAAAAACGGCAAACCGGCCCAGGGCACCGCCTGAAAACAAATCCATCATGCCCATAACCCCGGTTTGAACCTGGCTGGTTATAACTGAAGCATCCACTCCAGGAACAGGGAGGGTACCGCCAAAACTGTAAATAGCCAAGATGCCTATAGTAAAAAGGATCTTATTTCTTATCTCCCTTATCCTAAAGGCAGTAATTATGGCTTTAAACATGTTTGATTACCTCCGCTTTGCCCCCTGCTTTTTCAATCTTTTGTTTCGCTGTCTGGCTAAAGCAGTCAGCCTTAACGGTAAAGCTCTTGCTTATCTGGCCATTTCCCAGTATCTTTACCAGCTTGCTGTTCTTAATTAAAAGGCCTGCCTGTTTGAGGGTCTCATAATCTAGAACGCTGTCCTTATCAAAACGCTCCAGATCCCCTACATTTAATATGTTATAAACTTTTTTCCTGGTATTCTTAAAACCCTTAAGGTGAGGAAGCCTTCTCTGCAAAGGCATCTGGCCGCCTTCAAAACCTATTCTGGTCTTTCCCCCTGACCGGGAGAGCTGGCCTTTAGTACCTCTTCCAGAAGTGGTACCATGCCCTGAACCGTTACCCCTGCCTACTCTTTTTTTTGGTTTTAAACTACCTGTTGGCGGTTTTATATCACAAAGTTTCACTTGTATTTACCTCCGATTTAATTAGCTCTCATTTGTTTTATCTGTTCCGGTGTCCTAAGAGACTTTAGCCCGCTTACGGTAGCATTAACAATGCTTAAAGCATTAGGACTGCCCAGAGACTTGGTAAGAACGTTTCTTACCCCTGCCAGCTCCATAACCGCCCTTACCGGACCGCCGGCAATAACACCAGTACCCTCAGAAGCAGGTTTCATAAATACATGTCCCGCCCCGTAACGGCCATCTACCTCATAGGGTATAGTGCCTTCAATCATGGGTACCTTAAACATGTTTTTCTTGGCATTGTTAACACCCTTTCTAATAGCTATGGAAACCTCATTGCCTTTTCCGTAACCTACTCCAACCTTGCCACTCATATCTCCCACAGCTACCAGGGCGCTGAAGCTGAATCTTCTTCCGCCCTTTACTACTTTTGCTACCCTGTTTATCTTTATAACTCTTTCGCTTAATTCATTTGTATTGGCATTATCAGGCACTAAACTTCCTCCTTAAATTCCTTTAAAATTTCAATCCGCCTTTTCTGGCGCCATCAGCCAGAGCTTTTACTCTTCCGTGATACTTGAATTTATTTTTATCAAAAGCAACTTCCGTAATTTTTTTCTCCTTGGCTAATTCTGCCAACTTCTGTCCAGTTCTAAAGCTAATATCTATTTTGCCTTTATCCTCAGGTTTTGCCTCTAAGACCTGGCTGGAAACACCAATTACCGTGTTGCCTGTAGCATCATCGATAATCTGTCCATATATATGTTTGTTGCTTCTGTAAACACAAAGCCTGGGTTTGGCGGACCTGGACTGTATCTTGTGTTTTGACCTTAATTTTCTTCTAAGCCCTTTATCTTTTTTTTCTATCTTTGTCTTCATCCTAACTCCTAAACCTTATTTTCCAGTTCCAGCAGTAATGGCCGCTTTACCCACTTTTTTCCTTACATATTCATTCTCATACCTGATTCCCTTACCCTTATAGGGCTCAGGTTTCCTGATATCCCTGATGTCTGCAGTAATTTTCCCCACCAGCTGTTTATCTATTCCTTTTACCACTATGGTAGTGTTGTCAGGAACCTCAAAAGTTATGCCGGGTATCTGCTCTATTACTACCGGGTTAGAATAACCTACCAATATTTCCAGGTTATTGCCCTTAAGGGAAGCCCTGTAGCCAACCCCTATTATTTTTAAGGTTTTGCTAAAGCCCTGGCTAACTCCTTCTACTACGTTATTTATAAGGCTTCGGTACAAACCGAACTTAGCCATATTTTCCTTGCTCTTGCTCTCCGGCTTCAATACTATCTGGCTGTCTTCCATCTTAACCCCTATACTGGGATTAATATCTATGGAAAGCTGCCCCAACTTGCCTTTAGCAGTAAATTTATCTTTCTTAATATCTACTTCTACGCCCTCCGGTACAGGAATGGGCTTTTTACCAATTCTAGACACTTTACACAACCTCTCTTTCTACCAAATAAAACACAGGACCTCTCCGCCTAAGCCCTCTTTTTTAGCTTGCTGGTCAGTCATTACCCCTTTAGAGGTAGAAAGCACTACCGTACCCAATCCACCCCGTACCTTGGGTATCTCTCTTCTTTTGGCATAATTCCTGAGCCCTGGCTTACTAATCCTTTTTAACCCAGTGATAGCACATCTTCTATCTTTATCATATTTAAGGTATATCCTTATTTCTTCCATGCCTGTCTCTGACTGCCTGGTTTCCTTGCTCTTTATATAGCCCTCCTGCTCCAGGATAGTGGCAATATCCAACTTAAGCTTGGAATAGGGCATATCAACCCTATCTAATTTAGCATTTCCTGCATTTCTAATTCTAGTTAACATATCTGCAACAGGATCTGTAACCGCCATTAAACCTCCTTTATATTACCAGCTGGACTTGGTTAGCCCAGGGATTTTTCCTTCATGCGCCAATTCTCTTAAACATATCCTACATAGACCAAACTTTCTAAAATAACCTCTGCTTCTGCCGCATCTATTGCATCGGCTATATTGTCTGGTACCATATTTTTGCTGTTTTCCCTGTTTTTCTATTAAAGCTTTCTTAGCCAATAAAAACTCCTCCTATAAAACTATTATTTCCTAAAGGGAAACCCAAATTTAGTCAGCAAGCTTAATGCTTCCTGGTCATTCTGGGCAGTTGTATTTATGGTAATGTTCATTCCCCTCACACTTAATACACTGTCGTAATCAATTTCTGGAAATACCAGCTGTTCCCTGATACCCATGGTATAATTTCCTGAACCATCAAAACTTTTGGGAGAAAGCCCCCTGAAATCTCTAACCCTTGGTAAAGCAACATTGAGCAGCCTGTCTAAAAACTCATACATCCTGGCCCCTCTTAAGGTTACCTTGCACCCAATGGGATTACCTTCCCTTACCTTAAAGCCGGCAATAGATTTTCTAGCTTTGGTTATGATTGGTTTCTGGCCGGTAATTTTAGTCAAATCTTCTACCGCCGCTTCCAATTCTTTTATGTTTTCAGTAGCTACGCCTACCCCCATGTTAACGCTGATCTTGGTTACCTTGGGAACCTGCATGATATTCTTATAGCTAAACTCCTTACGGAGCTCATCTACTATCCTGGTTTGGTATTGTTCTTTTAATCTTGGTTTCATTGATCCCACCTTAGCACTCATTTTATATCTGCTCTCCGCACTTTTTACAAACCCTGACCTTTTTCCCTGCTTTGCCCTCCGTGAAACCTATCCTAGCCGGTTTGCCGCACTGAGGACAAATTACTGACACATTGGAAATGTGCAAGGGGCCTTCTTTATTTATAATTCCTCCAGGTTCATTCTGGCCTTTGGATCTAGTATGCCTTTTTATCATATTTAAGCCTTCTACAAAAACCTTGCCCCGCCTGGTATCAACCCGGAGCACCTTGCCGGTCTTACCCCTGTCTTTACCCTGGATTACCTTTACCTTATCATCTTTTTTTATCTTAAGCATATCTATACACTCCTACACTACTTCCGGTGAAAGTGAAATAATTTTCATAAAATTTTTCTCTCTAAGCTCCCGGGCAACCGGCCCAAAAATCCTGGTTCCTCTAGGGTTGTTCTGATTGTCAATAATGACAGCAGCATTATCGTCAAACCTTATATTAGACCCGTCTTTTCGGCGGTAAGACTTTTTGGACCTTACCAAAACAGCCTTTACGATCTCGCTTTTTTTAACCACGCCTCCCGGGATAGCTTCCTTTACGGTAGCCACAAAAACATCGCCTATCTTGGCATACCTTCTCCTGGAACCACCGAGAACCTTTATACACAGTATCTTTCTAGCACCGGTATTATCTGCCACCTTTACCATGGTCTCTGCTTGAATCATTTTATTTACCCTTCTCTACTCAGCTTTCCTAATTATTTCCAGCAAACGCCATCTTTTGGTTTTGCTCAGCGGCCTGGTTTCCATAATCCTAACTATGTCGCCGGTATTGCAGGAATTATCAGGATCCTCTACCTTAAACTTTTTAAATTTCTTCATAATCTTTTTATACAAAGGGTGCTTGTAAAGTGATGCAACCTCCACAACCGCTGTTTTTTCCATCTGGTTGCTAACTACAGTACCTACCCTTGTTTTCCTCTTTCCTCTTTCCAACAATATCCCCCTTATTTACCGCTTTTCTTATTTATGCCTAATTCTTTTTCTCTAATCAGAGTATTTATGGCAGCCACTTCTTTTTTTAAATTCTTAATCCTCATAGGATTTTCCAGTTGTCCCGTGGCTTTCTGAAACTTTAAATTAAAAATAGTTTTTTTAACCTCTGACAGTCTTTTTTCCAGTTCTTCTATGGTCTGTTCCCTTAATTCATTAACTTTCATTTCTCACCCAACACTGCTACTCTTTTATAAATTTGGTGCCAATAGATAATTTATTGGAAGCCAGTCTTATAGCTTCTCTGGCTACTTCTTCACTTACCCCTGACAGTTCAAACATAATCTTGCCAGGTTTGATAACTGCTACCCATTGTTCAGGTGCTCCCTTACCTCCACCCATTCTGGTCTCGGCAGGCTTTTTAGTAATAGGTTTATGGGGAAATACATTAATCCAAACCTTGCCTCCCCTTTTAATGGACCTGGTAAGAGCAATCCTGGCTGCTTCTATCTGCCTGGAGGTAACCCATCCAGGCTCCAATGCCTGCAGCCCATACTCACCAAAAGAAAGCTTTAGGCCTCCCTTGGCCATGCCTTTCATCCTGCCCCTCTGTACTTTTCTATGTTTTACCCTTTTAGGCATCAACATTGGTGACATTTTCTACTCCTAACTTGAAACTTTTTCCTCTTCTTTAATGGTTTCCGTGGGCTTGTTTATCTTTTTCTTTTCTGTTTCAATTTCCTCTTTATCTAGAATCCTATCGCCCAAGTAAATCCAAACTTTAACTCCGATTTTACCGAAAGTAGTATTAGCCTCGGCAAAACCATAATCAATATCTGCCCTTAAGGTATGCAGGGGAACACGGCCTTCACGATACCATTCTGTTCTGGCCATTTCCGCACCGCCCAGGCGCCCTGAACACTGCACCCTGATACCTTTAGCTCCGGCTTTGATAGCCAATGAAACTGCTTTTTTCATGGCTCTCCTGAAGCTAACCCTTCCTAAAAGCTGTGAAGCTATGCTCTCAGCTACCAGCTTGGCTATAAGTTCAGGTTTCTTAATTTCCACTATATTAAGCTGTATGTTACGGTTGGTCTCTTTTTCCAAAAGAGCCCTGATATCATTAATGGTATTTCCCTTTCTTCCAATAACAATACCTGGCTTAGAGGTATATACATCCACCTTTACTTCCTCGGTAGTCCTCTCTATCTCTATTGAAGATATCCCCGCATTTTCCAGCTGTCCATTTATAAGTTTTCTAATATTTAAATCTTCTTTCAGCAGCTGGGCATAATCCTTGGTAGCAAACCATCTAGATTTCCAACCCTTATTTATTGCCAGCCTCAGGCCGTTAGGATTTACTTTTTGGCCCATTATTTTCTACCTCCTCTTGTTTTCCATCAGACACAATTACCGTAATATGAGAAGTTCTTTTTCTAATCCTGGTAGCTCTACCTCTGGCTCTAGGCCTGAACCTCTTCAGGGTAGGACCCTCATTTACATATATTTTAGAAACAAATAAATCATCTTCCTCCATGCCATGATTCTCAGTAGCATTGGCAGCAGCGCTGCTAATGGCTTTC
The DNA here is from genome assembly GCA_028698215.1 of Actinomycetota bacterium. Lineage (NCBI taxonomy): Bacteria > Bacillati > Actinomycetota > Actinomycetota bacterium. The sequence continues at coordinate 21,694 of JAQVDY010000001.1, forward strand.
TTAACAATATCGGCGGCCTTCTTAGGAGTAAAAGATAATAAATTTACGGCATCTTCCACCTTTTTATTCCTTACCAAGTCTACCACCAATCTCATCTTCTGCGGTGATATCCTTATAAATTTTTCCACGGCTTTAGCTTCCAACGCTTACTGCCTCCCTAATCAACATTAATAATTAACTATTTCTTCTTAACTGAAGCTACTTTCTCACTCTTGCCCTTAAACACATGGGGCCTGATAGACCTGGTAGGGGCAAACTCTCCCAGTTTATGTCCCACCATGGCTTCAGATACAAATACCGGTATATGCCTCTTGCCATCATGGACGGCTATGGTATGGCCCACCATATCTGGAAATATGGTAGAGCTCCGGGACCAAGTCTTGATAATTTTCTTTTCGCCCTTTTCGTTAAGCTGCTCAACTTTCACTAACAGTTTTGGATCTATAAAAGGTCCTTTCTTTAAAGACCTGGACATACAATTCCTCCTCAGATATTCTTATTTTCTTCTCTTAACAATATATTGATCACTATGCTTATTTTTTTTACGGGTCCTGTAACCCAATGTGGGTTTACCCCATGGAGTTACCGGATCTCTACCCGCGGTTTTATTCTTTCCTTCGCCGCCGCCATGCGGATGATCAATGGGATTCATAGCCGTACCTCTAACTGTAGGCCTTACCCCCAACCATCTTTTTCTGCCTGCTTTTCCCAGCCTTACAATCTCATGTTCAACATTGCCAATCTGCCCGATGGTAGCCCTGCATTTTATACTTACCATTCTTACTTCTCCAGAAGGCAGCTTTATACTGGCATAACCCTCTTCCTTGGCTACCAGCTGAGCTGAACCTCCTGCTGAGCGCACTATTTCCGCTCCCTTGCCTGCCTTAAGCTCAATATTGTGTATAACTGTACCGGTAGGTATATTTTCCAAAGGTAGGCAGTTACCAGGTTTAATATCAGCCTGGGGACCGGATACTACTGTATCTCCTACATTAAGCTTTCTGGGAGCCACGATATATCTTTTTTCACCATCAGCATAATTAAGCAGCGCAATCCTGGCGCTGCGGTTAGGATCATATTCAATAGCGGCTACCTTAGCCGGTATATTATCCTTGTTTCTCTTAAAATCTATTGCCCTGTATAACCTTTTATGCCCACCGCCGGTATGCCTGGTCGTTACCCTGCCATTATTGTTCCTGCCTGACTTCTTATTCAAAGAAGAAGTGAGGGACTTTTCCGGCCGCTTTTTGGTCAGATCCGAAAAATCCGACACGGTAGCCAGTCTTCTGCCCGGTGATGTAGGTTTATATTTTTTTAAAGCCAACTTTATTACCTCCAAAAACTAGTTAAACTGTTTGAAAGAAATCAATCTTATCTTTAGCCCGCAATGTAACTACGGCCTTCTTACCTTTGGCACTTTTGCCCACAGACCTGCCCAGTCTCTTTGGTTTGGGCTTGGTATTAATAGTACTGATATTTAGGACCTTAACCTTAAAAATCTCTTCCACAGCTTTTTTTATCTGGGTTTTGTTAGCCCTAAAATCTACATAGAATGAATACCTGTTTTGCTGTACTACCCCATAACTTTTTTCTGAAACCACAGGGCCTAATATTATATCCCTAGGATCTTGCATTGGTCAACCTCTCCACTAATTCAGTTAATGATTCCCTGGAAAAGACAATACAGTCCGCCACCAGCATCAAATAAGCATTTACAGACCTGGCTGTGGCTATTTCCACATTTTCTATATTGGCAAATGACTTGGCAGTATTACCATCCACCTGGCCTAATACCAGCAGCACCTTGCTATCTCCCAGCTCCAGCTTTTGCAAGATCTGGGCTGCCGTTTTAGTGCTGGGCTTATCAAACTCAAGTTTATCCAGTACTTTTATCCCGCCCTGGTTAAACTTTTCAGAAAGTGCAATCAGCTTGGATTTTTTCAATACTTTCTTATTTAGCTTAAAGGAATAATCTCTGGGCTTAGGCCCGAATACCACTCCCCCGCCTTTCCACAAAGGCGAACGGTTGGTCCCAGCCCTGGCATTTCCAGTACCTTTCTGCCTCCAGGGCTTTCGGCCTCCGCCTCTTACCTCACTTCTGGTCTTGGTGCTATGGGTACCGGACCTCTGTGAAGCCAAAAACCTTCTTACCTCCTGGTACAAAATCTCGTGGTTGGACTCCTGCTTAACCAGCTGGTCATCTATATTTATTTTTTCTATCTCTTTTCCTTCAGCATCTATTACATTCAAGCTAGCCATTATAATCTCCTGTTAATTTTGTTTTTCCAGGTAAACAATATTGCCTTTACTGCCGGGCACGCTTCCCTTCACCAGAATAAGATTCTGTTCTGCCAGTATTTCCACAACCTCTGAACCCTTTATGGTAACCGTGGCATTACCCATTCTGCCCGGCATTTTCTTGCCCTTATGAATACGGGCAGGAGTAGCGCACATACCTACAGACCCTGGAATCCGGTGTGAATGGGAACCATGCGACATTCTTCCCCGATGGAAATTATGCCTTTTGATTACCCCGGCAAAACCCTTACCCTTGGAAGTGCCCCTAATTTTGAGCTTATCTCCCACTTTAAACACAGCATCAGGATCAATGCTGTCTCCAGCTTTAATGTCTACCGCTTCCTGCAGCCTGATTTCCTGGGTATACCTTTTAGGTTCAGCTTTCAGTTTGGAAAATTCACCCTGCTTAGGTTTGTTTACCTTTTTCTTATCTACCTTGCCAAAAGCTACCTTTAAAGCATGGTATCCATCTTTCTCTTTATCTTTTACCTGAAGCACTACACAGGGTTCAGCTTCAATAGCTGTAACATAAACAGCATTGCCGTTATCCTTAAACACCTGTGTGGTACCTATTTTTTTTCCATATATCGCATCTACCATTTTTCCACCACTTTCAAACTTTACAAAAAAGTAGTTATTTTAATCAAATAACCGTATATTGCAACCCGGCTAAGACTTAATCTCTATGTCTACTCCTGCCGGTAAACTCAACCTCATTAAAAGATCCACTGTTTTGGGAGTAGGCTCCAGAATATCTATAAGTCTCTTATGGACCCTGATCTCGAAATGCTCCCTGGAATCCTTATTGACATGAGGAGACCTTATAACGCAATATAGATTTCTCCTGGTAGGCAAAGGAACCGGACCCAAAACCTTGGCTCCTGAATTCTCTGCCGTTTCCACGATCTTTTTTGCAGACTTATCTATAATCTCATGGTCATAAGCCTTTAATTTTATTCTTATTTTCTGCCCGATTTTAGCCGCAGCCACAATTCCTCCTACCTGTCTACTCTATTATCTTGGTAATACTTCCAGCCCCAATGGTCCTGCCGCCTTCACGGATGGCAAACCTTAAGCCCTCTTCCATGGCTATGGGGGCAATAAGCTTTACTTCCATCTGGGTGTTGTCTCCAGGCATTACCATCTCTACCCCTTCACCCAAGTCTATGGACCCGGTAATATCGGTGGTCCTGAAATAGAACTGGGGACGGTAGCCGTTAAAGAAGGGGGTATGCCTTCCGCCTTCTTCCTTGGACAGCACGTACACCTGGGCCTTAAAGTGGGAGTGGGGGGTAATGGAGCCTGGTTTGGCCACTACCTGTCCTCTTTCCACATCGTCTTTTTGCACCCCTCTTAGCAGCAGGCCTACATTGTCTCCTGCCTGGCCTTCGTCTAGAAGTTTTCTAAACATCTCTATTCCGGTTACCACTGTTTTGGTAATGTCGGGATGTATGCCTATTATCTCTACCGGATCCTGCAGTTTTACCTGTCCTCTTTCTATCCTTCCGGTTACTACGGTACCCCTGCCGGTAATGGTAAAGATATCCTCTATGGGCATCAGGAAGGGCTTGTCTATGGCCCTTTCAGGAGTCTTGATGTAGTCGTCAACGGCATCCATCAGCTCCCGGATGGGACCGCAGGCTTCGCATTCCCTGCTGCCGCAGCCGCATTCCCCTGCCTTTAGGGCTGAGCCCTTTACGATGGGTATCTCTTCTCCGGGAAACTCGTATTCGGTAAGCAGGTCCCTTACTTCCATCTCTACCAGCTCAATCAGCTCAGGATCGTCTACCATGTCGGTTTTGTTTAAGAACACCACGATGTAGGGAACCCCTACCTGACGGGCTAAAAGTATATGCTCCCTGGTCTGGGGCATGGGGCCGTCAGCGGCGCTTACCACCAGTATGGCCCCGTCCATCTGGGCGGCACCGGTAATCATGTTTTTGACATAGTCGGCGTGCCCGGGGCAGTCCACGTGGGCATAATGCCTTTTTTCGGTCTCATACTCTACATGGGCAATAGCTATGGTAATGCCACGCTCTTTTTCCTCAGGGGCGTTGTCTATGGAGTCAAAGGTCCTCTGGTCTACAGGAAGCCCTGCCCCCTTAAGGCATAAGGTAATAGCGGCGGTAAGGGTGGTTTTACCGTGGTCTACGTGCCCTATGGTCCCGATATTTATGTGTGGTTTGGTTCTTTCAAATTTTTGTTTAGCCATTTTTATAAATCCTTTCTATTATGGGATTAAACTTAAATTAATATATATTCAAAGCCTTATACTGCTATACTTGTTCCCCTGCTCTTGTTAATAATTTCATCCGAAATATTAGCCGGAACCGGCTCATATTTTAAGAACTGCATGGTAAAAGTGGCTCTTCCCTGGGTCTTGGACCTCAAATCGGTAGCATAGCCAAACATATTAGCCAAAGGAACCTCACATTCTATAACCCTGGTATTGCTCCTCAGATTAACCTGGACAATACGTCCCCTACGGGAATTAATGTCTCCGATAACCTCGCCCATAAATTCATCAGGGGTTACCACTTCCACATCCATGATAGGCTCCAACATCACCGGTCCGCATTTTTTCATAGCATCCCTGAAAGCTTTGGAAGCAGCTATCCTGTAAGCCAAATCAGAAGAATCCACATCATGGTAGGAACCGTCCAGCAGAACTGCCTTAACATCCACTACCGGATAGCCAGCCAGCTCGCCGCTCTGCATTGCATCCTCTATACCGCGTTTAATTGACGGTATAAATTCATTAGGTATGGCTCCGCCCTTGATTTTGTCTTCAAACTCAAAGCCCTTACCATATTCATTGGGACTAAACTTGACAATAACATGTCCATACTGGCCCCGGCCGCCGCTCTGCCTTATATATTTTCCTTCTATCTGGGCTTCCTTGGTAATAGTTTCCCGGTAGGAAACCTGCGGCCTACCCACATTAGCATCTACTCCATACTCTCTCAGAAGGCGGTCCACTATAATTTCTAAGTGAAGCTCGCCCATACCTTCAATAATGGTCTGCCCGGTTTCAGCATCAGTGCCCACCCTGAAAGTGGGGTCTTCATCCGAAAGCTTCCTTAATGCCTTGCCCAGCTTTTCCTGGTCTACCTTGGTCTTGGGCTCTATGGCTATAGACAGCACAGGCTCCGGGAAAGTTATGTTCTCATATTTTATAGGATGCTGTACATCACAGATGGTATCTCCGGTTTTAACCTGTTTTAAGCCCACTACTGCTACTATGTCACCGCAGTATACTTCATCTCTTTCTTCCCTGCGGTTGGCATGCATCTGGAGCAGTTTGCCTATTCTCTCTTTTTTGCCATTTTCGGCATTAAGCACCTGGGATCCTGTGGCAAGGGTTCCGGAATATATCCTGACATAAGCCAGCTTGCCTACAAAAGGATCAGTCATTATCTTAAATACCAGGCCCGAGAAAGGTGAGTTATCATCAATATCGCGATATATTTCTTCTCCTGTTTCCAAATCCAGGCCCTTGGGCTGAGGCACCTCCAGCGGGGAAGGCAGATAATCCAGTACTGCATCCAGCAGAGGCTGGACACCCTTGTTTTTAAATGCAGACCCGCATAATACCGGTATGGCCTGCATGTTCAAAGTAATATCCCTTATAGCCTCCTTGATTTCGGCTTCAGAGATTTCCATATTCTCCACATACTTAGTTAAAATTTCATCATTGAAATTGGAGATATTCTCTATCATTTCCTGCCGGTACTTGTTGGCCTCCTCTACCATATCTTCCGGTATATCCTCAAATTCAAACTTCATGCCCATTTCATCTTTATAGATGATGGCCTTCATGCTTACCAGGTCTATGAGACCGGTAAAATTATCTTCACTGCCTATGGGGATCTGCACCGGGACAGGGTTGGCATTTAGCCTGGTTTTAATCATCTCCATTACATAGAAGAAGTCAGCTCCAGTCCTGTCCATCTTATTTACAAAGGCAATCCTGGGTACATTGTATTTTACAGCCTGCCTCCATACTGTTTCTGACTGGGGCTCTACCCCGCCTACCGCACAAAAGACAGCAATCATGCCGTCCAGTACCCTTAGCGACCTCTCCACCTCTACTGTGAAATCAACATGGCCCGGAGTATCGATTATATTTATCCGGTGGTCCTTCCAGAAACAGGTAGTAGCGGCAGAAGTAATGGTAATGCCCCTTTCCTGCTCCTGGACCATCCAGTCCATAACCGCAGCTCCATCATGCACTTCACCTATCTTGTATGTTTTTCCAGTATAATAGAGGATACGCTCACTGGTAGTAGTTTTACCCGCATCTATATGAGCAGTAATCCCTATATTTCTTGTATTCTTTAACGATACTTGCCTAGCCATAAAATAATCACCCTATAATTACCATCTGTAATGGGCAAAAGCCTTATTGGCTTCTGCCATCTTATGCAAATCTTCTTTTTTCTTCACACTGTTGCCTGTATTGCTGGCACCATCCAATATCTCTGCAGCCAGCCTTTCAGCCATACTTTTTTCCCTTCTTTTTCTGGCAAAACCTACAATCCACCTGATAGACAGGGTAAGGGCCCTATCCGACTGTACCTCTATAGGCACCTGGTAGGTAGCTCCTCCTACCCTTCGGGGTTTTACTTCCAGTATGGGCCTTACATTTTCCAGGCATTTATCCAAAATCTCTAAAGGATTTTCCTTGGTTTTATCCTCCAATATCTTCAAGCTTCCATAAACTATTTTCTCAGCAGTACTCTTTTTTCCTCCCAATAGAATCTTGCTTATAAGCTTGGCTACTATCCTACTCTTGTACATAGGATCGACCTTATTTGCTTTTCTCTTAGTTGCTGTACCTTTTCTAGCCATTAATATACTCCTTAAACCTTACTTTGGTTTCTTTGCCCCATACCTTGAACGGGCTGATTTTCTTCCTTCTACGCCTGCTGTATCCAGAGCGCCTCTTACTACCTTGTAACGCACGCCCGGCAAGTCCTTTACCCTGCCGCCTCTTACCAGCACAATGGAGTGCTCCTGCAGGTTATGCCCTATTCCGGGTATATAAGCGGTAACTTCAACCCCATTGGTCAACCTAACCCTGGCTACTTTCCTGAGGGCAGAGTTGGGCTTCTTGGGGGTAGTAGTATAAACTCTTACACAAACACCCCTTCTTAAAGGGTTGTCCTGCAAAGCAGGAGTCTTCCTCTTTTTGCTTATATTTTTTCTACCTTTTCTTACTAACTGATTAATCGTAGGCATAAAACCTTACCTTTATCTTAAATTTAACAAATAACTATAATAATCCAGTTTTTATTTGAATTTACTCTCCACATATATTTGGAGGCACGAAAAAAAAATTTATCATTATCAATATAAAATGTCAATAATTAATTGATTAAATTGCCATTCTACCCTTATTATTTATATATTTATCTCTATATTTTCCGTATTGTCCTCCTCATTGTTCTGAACCACTTCTATCTGGCCCTCATCTTCTTCTTCATAACCAGGGTATATAAGCTCAATGTTTCTATACCTGTTCATCCCTGTTCCTGCCGGAATAGACTTTCCAAGTATCACATTTTCCTTTAACCCTGACAGATAGTCAACCTTGTTCTCCAGGGCAGCATCAGTCAGCACCCTGGTAGTTTCCTGGAACGAAGCTGCCGCCAGGAAGCTGTCTGTAGCCAGGGAAGCCTTGGTTATTCCCATCAAATTGGGAGAAGCGGTCGCAGTAGCTTTCATCTGGGCAGAAAGTTCCTTGTTTACCTTCTTATGCTGCAGCCCATCTACCAGCTGTCCGGGTAGAAAATCACTGTCTCCCGGCTCAGTTATAGTAACTTTTTTAAGCATCTGCCTGGAAATAACCTCGATATGCTTATCATTTATGTCTACTCCCTGAGACTTATAAACATTCTGTATTTCCCTTATCAGGTACTGCTCACAGGCCTTGCTGCCGCTAACCCTTAAAATGTCATGAGGGTTTTTCGGTCCTTCAGTAATCTGTTCACCAGCATGTATTTTTTCTCCTGAATTTATCCTTAATTTGGTTCGGGTAGAAACCTGATAGGTTTTTTCTGACTTGCCGTCATCTCCCTTAATAGTAACCATCCTGAATTTGCTGTCAATATCTTCTATTTCTACCTTGCCGCTGATATCAGCAATAAAGGCATGCTCTTTGGGCCTTCTGGCCTCAAACAGCTCTACTACCCGGGGCAAACCACTGGTAATATCAATGCCTTCAAAGGTTTTCTCATGCTTGTGCACATGAGTCTTCCTCTTGGCGGTCATCATCAGCTTGGCAAATACTTCACCCTCATCCACATTTATATTCTTATTAAGGATCAATATTTCACCCTTAGGTATGATAACATCTACAATATCTCCCCTCTCCATCTGTACCTGGAATATTAACTTATGGGGAATATGTTCAATATTTACTTCCATGGTAGCCTTACCCTGCTGGGTAAAATCCTTCTTGGTCAGCTTAAGCTCTTTTAGCATCTGGTCAGTTAACAGTATTTTTCCTGTAACCGGAGACTTGATCTGTCTCTGTATAACAGTAGAGGCTACCCCTCCTGTATGGAAAGTACGCATGGTAAGCTGGGTGCCCGGCTCCCCGATAGACTGGGCGGCAATAATACCTACTGCTTCCCCTATCTCTACTATTTTGCCTGTAGCCAGGTCCCTGCCGTAGCACTGCTGGCAGATCCCATTTTCACTTTCACAAGTCAAGGGTGAACGCACCCTTATGCTCTCGATATTAGCCCGGATAAGTTTTCCTAAATGCTTTTCAGTAATCTCTTCTCCCACCTTGATAATATTTTTCTTGCTGGTGGGGTTATCCTTATCTTCCAGGCAAATCCTTCCAATAAGGTTGGTATTGGGCTCACCTTCCAGGGTAAGTACAAACAAATTAATGCCTTCCTCGGTACCGCAGTCAGCTTCCCTGATCATGGTATCCTGGGCCACATCTACCAATCTACGGGTTAAGTATCCTGAGTCGGCAGTCCTTAAAGCAGTATCTGCCAGACCCTGCCTGGCCCCGTGGGTAGACAGGAAATATTCAATAACGGTCAGTCCTTCCCTGAAGTTGGATTTAATGGGCCGGTCTATAATATCGCCACGGGCATTAGCTACCAGGCCCCGCATACCGGCCAGCTGCCTCAGCTGCTTGATATTACCACGGGCTCCGGAGGTGGCCATCATGTACACCGGGTTGAACTTGCTAAAGTTCTTTTCCATGGCTTCAGCCACTTTTTCATTGGCCTGGGACCATATCTGTATAACCCTCTGGTGTCTTTCAAACTCGGTAATCAGTCCCTGACTGTAGTAGCTTTCTATCTTTTCAATTTTTTCCTCTACTTTTTTTAATATATCTGCCTTTTCCTGGGGCACAGTAATATCATCGATACCTATGGTTAACCCTGAACGGGTAGAATATTTAAAACCGTGCTCCTTTATATTGTCTAAAATCTGGCATACAACTTCATTGGGATAAATGCTGATAACCTCAGATATAATGGATATGAGCGCCTTTTTATCCACTTCCTTGTTTATGAAGGGATAATCATCAGGCAACAGGTTGTTAAAGATTACCCGGCCCAAAGTAGTTTTTACCTTTTTATCCCCCAGGTTTACCACTATAGGGGTATGGAGGGTTATAAAGCCGTAATCATAATCAAGATAAGCGCTGTCCCTATCAGCATAATACTTCTTGGCTTCCTTTAGGTCTTCCCTTTCTGAAGTAAGGTAGTATATGCCCAGTACCATATCCTGGGTAGGGGTAACTATAGGCTCTCCGCTGGCAGGGGAGAGCAGGTTCTTAGATGCCAGCATCAGCATGATAGCTTCTGCCCTGGCTTCATTAGACAATGGTACATGAACCGCCATCTGGTCTCCGTCAAAGTCGGCATTAAAGGGAGGGCAAACCAGGGGATGAACCTGTATGGCTTTGCCTTCTACCAAAATAGGCATGAAAGCCTGTATACCAAGCCGGTGAAGGGTAGGAGCCCTGTTAAGCAGCACGGGATGGTTCTTGATTACATCCTCTAAAATATCCCATACTTCATTGGTTCCCCTATCTACCATAGACCTGGCATTCTTGATGTTCTGGGCAAATCCCTCATCTACCAGCCTCTTCATCACGAAGGGCTTAAACAGCTCCAGGGCAATCTCCTTGGGAAGCCCGCATTGGTACAGCTTAAGATTGGGATTTACTACAATAACCGAACGGCCGGAGTAATCCACCCTTTTACCTAAAAGATTCTGTCTGAACCTTCCCTGCTTTCCCTTGAGCATATCGCTTATGGATTTTAGGGGCCTATTTCCGGCTCCCAATACTGCCCTGCCTCTTCTTCCATTATCAAACAGGGCATCCACTGCTTCCTGCAGCATCCTCTTTTCATTATTAACAATTATTTCAGGAGCTCCCAGCTCCAATAGTTTTTTCAGCCGGTTGTTTCTATTTATAACCCTTCGGTACAGGTCATTTAAATCAGAGGTGGCAAACCTGCCGCCGTCCAGCTGTACCATGGGCCTTAAGTCCGGAGGTATAACCGGAAGCACATCCAAAACCATATATTCCGGCTTATTGTCAGAGCCGATAAAAGCAGAAATTATCTTAAGCCTTTTTATGGCCCTGCTTCTTTTCTGGCCTTTTGAATTTTTTATAATGTCTTTTAGTTCCTCTGCTTCCTTTTCGCAGTCAATCCTGGACAAAAGATCCCTTACCGCTTCTGCGCCCATTCCGCCGGAAAAATAATCGCTGTAGATTTCCTGCATTTTCTTAAATAGAGCCTCATCAGAAACCAGCATCTTTTCTTCCAGGTTAAAGAAGAAAGTGTGAGCCCGGTCAATCAGCTCCACTTCTTCGGAATATATTTCCTCTTCTTCTACCAGCAATGACTCTGTTTCCTTATTTATCTTTTCTATCTTGGCCTCTATATCTTCCATGCCGCCCATATTTTCGTCTATTGCTTTTAGCTCTTCCGCATCCTCTACATTTTGATACTTTTCTGTAATTTCATCACGGTTTATGGCCAAATCTTCTTTCCTCAAAATATGAAGCTCTTCCGCCTGCTTTATGGCTTCCAGGTGAAGCTGGTCCAATTTATCCTTTTCTTTTTCAATTCTCTCTTTGTCTATAAAAGTCACTATATAGGAGTCAAAGTAAAGCACCTTTTCCAGATCCTTGGGACTTAAGTCCAGGATATAGCCCATCCGGCTGGGCACTCCCTTAAAGAACCATATGTGGGATACGGGACAGGCCAGTTCAATATGGCCCATTCTTTCCCTTCTTACATTGGACCTGGTAACCTCTACCCCGCACCTTTCACAGATAATACCTTTAAACCTTACCCTCTTGTATTTTCCGCAATAGCATTCCCAGTCCTTGGTAGGCCCGAAAATCCTCTCGCAGAAAAGTCCGTCCTTTTCAGGTTTTAAAGTACGGTAATTAATTGTTTCCGGCTTTTTAACTTCACCATTAGACCATGACCTTATCTTTTCTGATGAAGCAAGCCCTATCCTTATTGCATCAAAATTATTTACATCTATATTTATAGCCATGTATTAAATCCTCCCCAAAAAATTATCCTTTATTAGCTTTCTCCTGCTCATCCTCTGAACCTTGAGGCTCTTCTATTTCCTCCGGTTCTTCTTCCTCTTCATCTGGGATATTAATATTATCCAAATCATCCTCTGTATCCTGGACCTGCCCTATATCCTGCATGAAATCAATTCCCAGATCCTTTACTGTCTGCATGATTTCATCATCCTCGGCAGATACATCCACCTCTTTGCCTTCATCGGAAATTACCTCTACATCCAAAGTAAGGCTCTGCATCTCCTTTATCAGCACCTTAAATGATTCCGGTATACCAGGTTTTTCAATATTCTCACCTTTTACTATGGATTCATAGGTCTTAACCCTTCCTACCACATCATCAGATTTTATGGTAAGCATCTCCTGCAAAGCATAGGCAGCTCCATAAGCCTCCAGGGCCCATACTTCCATTTCTCCAAACCTTTGGCCTCCAAATTGTGCTTTACCTCCCAGGGGCTGCTGGGTTACCAAAGAGTAAGGCCCGGTAGACCTGGCATGTATCTTATCATCTACCAAGTGCAGCAGCTTAAGCACATAGGCATACCCTATTGCAATATTATCAGATAGCTTCTCTCCGCTCCGGCCATCGTACAGAGCGGTCTTCCCGTTCTGGGGAAGCCCCGCCTTCTTGAGCAGTCCCAAAATTTCTTCCTCTGAAGCTCCGTCAAATATTGGGCTGGAACAATAAACCCTGCTGTCTTCTGACTGGGCCGTATCCTTGCTTTCCCATCCCCGGCTGGCTGCCCAGCCCAGATGGGTTTCCAAAACCTGGCCCACATTCATTCGTGAAGGTACGCTTAATGGATTGAAAATAATGTCCACCGGAGTACCGTCCTCGGTATAAGGCATATCTTCTTCCGGCAGTACTATGGATATAACACCTTTATTGCCGTGTCTTCCCGCTAATTTGTCTCCAGTAGATATCTTTCTTTTCTTGGCAATAAATACCCTCACCAGTTCATTAACTCCCGGTGGAAGATCATGCCCCTTCTTCCGGGAAAAAATCTGCACATCCAAAACCTTGCCGTATTCCCCGTGAGGAACTTTCAGGGAACTGTCTCTTACCTCCCTGGCCTTTTCACCAAAAATAGCCCTGAGAAGTTTCTCTTCAGCAGTAAGCTCAGTCTCTCCCTTGGGAGTAATCTTGCCTACCAGAACATCTCCCGGTTTAACTTCAGCTCCAATCCTTATAATTCCCCGCTCATCCAGGTTAGCTAAAACTTCTTCCCCTACATTAGGTATATCCCTGGTAATTTCTTCCGGTCCCAGCTTAGTCTGCCTGGCTTCTACCTCCTGTTTGGATATATGGATTGAAGACAGCATATCTTCCTTAACCAGTTTCTCAGAAATTATTATAGCATCCTCATAATTGTAACCCTCCCAAGACATGAAAGCCAAAAGGAGGTTTCTTCCCAAAGCCAACTCCCCATTCTTGGTAGCAGGGCCATCAGCAATAACATCGCCTTTCTTTACCTTATCCCCGCTATTAACCAGAGGCCTTTGATTTATACAGGTACCCTGGTTTGATCTTTGGAACTTATACAGAGGGTAGGTAGCCATCTTTCCGTTCTTGTACCTTACCTTTATATTTTCCCCGGTAACCTCTTCTATCTTGCCGTCATCAGCAGCTATTATCAGCTGGCCGCTGTCCCTGGCTACCTCAAACTCCATGCCGGTTCCCACCAGGGGAGGTTCAGGATCTATTAAAGGCACAGCTTGCCTCTGCATATTGGAGCCCATCAAAGCCCGGTTGGCATCATCGTGCTCCAAAAAAGGAATAAGGGAAGCAGCAGCGCTAAATATCTGCTTGGGTGAAATATCCATGTAATCTACAAGTTCAGGAGCCACGGTTACCGCTTCACCAGCAGTCATGCACAATACCTTGTCTTCCTTAAATTTTCCATTCTTATCCAACAAAGCGGTGGCCTGGGCAATAGTATAATTTTCCTCTTCATCAGCTGAAAGGTAGTCCACCTGTTCAGTAGCCACTCCTTTTTTTACCTTACGGTAGGGAGAAACTATAAACCCGTACTCATTCAGCTTGGCAAAAGTAGCCAATGAACCTATTAGACCAATATTAGGCCCTTCAGGAGTTTCAATGGGGCACATCCTTCCATAATGGGAGGCGTGAACATCCCTTACCTCAAAACCGGCCCTTTCCCTGCTTAATCCCCCGGGACCTAATGCCGACAGCCTTCTTTTATGGGTGATCTCCGCTAACGGGTTGGTCTGGTCTAAAAATTGTGAAAGCTGGCCGCTGCCGAAAAATTCCTTAAGGCTGGCTACCAAAGGCCTGATATTTATAAGGGTTTTAGGGGTAATGGATTCGATATCCTGGGTAGTCATTCTTTCCTTTACTACCCTCTCCATCCTGGACAAACCAATTCTAACCTGGTTTTGCACCAGCTCACCCACGCTTCTTACCCTCCTGTTACCGAAATGGTCTATGTCATCTATCTCACCAATTCCGTTCATAAGCTGTATCAGGTATTTAGTAATTAAAAATAAATCTTTGCTGTGCAGGATATTACCATTGCCGGTATCAATATCCATATTCTTATCTATCTCCAGAAGCCTCTCTTCTGTTTCCTTATCTATATTCTCTTCCAGCTTCTGGTTAAGCTTGTATCGGCCTACCTTCCCAAAATCGTACCTTTTGGGATTAAAAAACATAGAATGTATAAGGCTTACCGCACTTTCCACAGTGGGTGGTTCTCCCGGCCTCAATTTCTTGTAAATTTCTATTAACGCCTCTTCTGTAGTTTCAGTAACATCCTTTTCCAAGGTATTTTTAATACAGTTTTCTTTATCGTAAGGGCTAAACATATCGATAAGATCCTGGTTGCTGCCAAAACCCACTGATTTTAAGAAAATAGTCAGTAAAAATTTTCTTCTACGGTCAATTCTTACGTAAGCCACTCCTTTTTTATCAGTTTCAATCTCAATCCAGGAACCCCTGGTAGGAATAACCTTACACATATATAGTTCTTTTTCAGTTTTCTTATCTATATCCGTATCATAAAATACACCTGGTGAGCGCACCAGCTGGGATACAATAACCCTTTCTGTACCATTTATGATAAAAGTACCCTTGTCAGTCATTATGGGAAAATCACCCATAAAAACTTCCTGCTCTTTCATCTCTCCAGTTTCCTTGTTTACAAAACGGGCACTGACCTTCAATGGTGCGGTATAGGACATGTCCTGTTGTTTGCACTCATCTGCAGAGACTTCCATAGGATCAAAACTGTATCCTGTAAACTCCAGGGACATATTTCCAGTAAAGTCCTCTATGGGGGATATATCCTTCAAAGCATCCATAAGCCCTTCTTTTTTAAACCATTCAAAAGATTCCTTCTGAATATCCAGAAGATCGGGCATCTCCATTATTTTAGGAATTTTACCGAATTCATACCTTTGGATTTGTTTATTATTTTGCATTAAATAAGTCTCCCCTTTATAATAAAATCAAAGTTAAATAAGCAGAAAGTAAGGAATTTTAGCGAAAAAAAACCTTACTTAAAATTATCCATAAATATTAGTAATTTTTTACTGCCTGAAAAAACTGACAAACTATCATTTTAGGAAAAAATGATAGTATTGTCAATCTATTTTTTACGCCGGAAAATTTTATAGAAGAATTTATTTAACTTCTACTTCCGCGCCAGCTTCTTCAAGCTGTTTCTTGATATCTTCTGCTTCTTCTTTGCTTATTTTTTCTTTTACAGTATTAGGCGCTTTATCTACCAGGTCCTTGGCTTCCTTCAATCCCAGGCTGGTAATAGCCCTAACCACTTTTATTACCTGAATCTTCTTGGCGCCAGCAGATTTTAGAATAACATCAAACTCAGTCTGTTCTTCATCCGCAGCAGCTCCGCCTGCAGCAGCTCCTGCTGCCGGTGCCGCTACTACAGCCTGTGCGCTTACACCAAATTTTTCTTCTAAAGCGCTTACCAGTTCTGATAACTCTAAAACGGTCATGGTTTCAATAGACTTTAAAATTTCATCGATATTTGAACCCTTTTTGGCAGTCTTGGTTTCTTTAGCAGCCATCTCTTTAGTATCCTTTCCCTTCGCTTTTGTCTCTTTCTTTTCAGTATCTTTTTTAGTATCAGCCATTTAATCCTCCCTTAATTATTAATTTTTTTCTTTCTCTTTTCTTATAGCTTCCAGCACCATAACCAGCTTTCTGTTTAAACCGTTAAGAGTCATAACCAATCCGCTGATAGGAGAGTTTAAAGCTACAGCCAGCTGAGTAAGCAGAACCTCCCTGGAGGGAAGCCCGGCAATCTTTTTAACCATCTCTGCAGTCAGGATCTGCTCTTCCAATATTCCTCCCTTAACCTGCAGGGTTTCATGCTCTTCCGTAAAATCCTTGATAACCTTGGCGGCTGCCACTATATCTTCGCCGGCCACTATAACGCTGGTAGGGCCTTTCAGCAACTGTTCCAGGTCCAGGTCTGTAAATACTTCCTTGGCCGCTATTAAGGCCAGGGTATTTTTCAGCACCCTTAAATATGCCTGGTTCTCTGCCAGTTTATCCCTGACTATTACTGCTTCCTCAACAGTCAACCCTGTATGATCAGCAAAAATCAAGCCGGCTCCCTGGCTAAAAACCTCTTTTATGGCTTTTACTTTTACTTCTTTTTCTTTTTTAACCACTGTAACCCCCGAAAATCTTTCTTGTATAAACTAAAATCGGCCCGCAAACAGGCCGATTAAACTATTTTTAATCAACCTCGGCAGGAAATTAAGTTAATTATAAACACCTGCTGTCTGCGGTTACCTTTATATTTACCTAAGCTACTTCTTCTATATCAGAAACCTTTGCTGTATCTATCTTTACACTGGGCCCCATGGTATTGGAGACAAACACGCTTTTAATGTATCTTCCCTTAGCGGCAGGGGGCTTAGATTTAATAATTGCATCCATTAAAGCTGCATAATTTTCTAAAATCTTATCCAGCCCAAAAGAAACCTTGCCTAAAATACTGTGCACTACCCCGTTTTTATCAGTCCTGTACTCCAATTTACCTTTCTTGGTATCTTCTACCGCTTTAGCCAGCTCAAAAGTAACAGTACCGGATTTGGGGTTAGGCATTAATTTCCTGGGCCCTAAAACCTTACCCAGCTGGCCTACAAATTTCATCATATCTGGAGCAGCTATACAAACATCAAAATCCAGCCAGCCCTGGTTTATCTTTTCTACAAATTCCTCGCCGCCCACATAATCAGCTCCGGCAGACTTAGCCTCCTCTGCCTTTTCGCCCTGGGCAAATACCAATACTTTGGGAGTCTTGCCGGTCCCGTTAGGAAGAACAATAGTGCCCCTCACTATCTGGTCTGCTTTTCTGGGATCAACCCCTAGATTAACTGAAAGATCCACCGTTTCATCGAAACCTGCATAATGATTAGCCAGCAGCCATTCCAGGGCCTGCCTGGGACTTTTGGCTCCCTTATCTAAACTTTCTATCTTTTCCTTATATTTTTTCCCTCTAACCAAGATCATCACCTTTGTTGAAAAATTTACCTAAACTACCTTAACACCCATATTCTTAGCAGTGCCTTCAATTATCTTTATTGCACTTTCCACTGTCCTGGCATTAAGATCCTTTAATTTCATCTTAGCAATCTCTTCCAATTGCTCTCTCTTTATCTCTCCCACCTTGTTCTTATTAGGTTCTCCAGAACCTTTCTCAATATTTATAGCCTTCTTGATAAGTACAGCCGCAGGGGGAGTCTTTGTTATAAAACTAAAAGACCGGTCATTGTAAACAGTCAGGATAACCGGAATGATCATTCCCTGTTCCTGGGAAGTCTTTTCATTAAAAGCTTTACAGAACTCCATAATATTCACCCCGTGCTGTCCCAATGCAGGACCAACGGGAGGCGCAGGATTAGCCTGTCCGGCTGGTATCTGTAATTTAACTTGTGCGATAATTTTTTTAGCCATTACTATTCCTCAAATTAACATAGGTTTGTAATTATACACATAAAAATTAATATTTCAATGTTATATTTTGGCCACCTGGTTGAAATTTAACTCTACCGGGGTTTGCCTTCCAAATATGGACACCAGAACTTTGATCTTGCCCTGGTCCAGATTGATTTCACTTATTGTCCCGTCAAAATTACTGAAAGGACCAGAAGTAACCTTTATAGGCTGGCCTATTTCAAAATCAGTCTTAGGTTTGGGTTTCTCGGAAACCTCTCTCTTCATTATCTTTTTTACTTCCGAATCGCTTAAAGGCACAGGCTTATTTTCAGTACCCACAAAACCAGTAACTCCGGGGGTATTCCTTACCACATACCATGAATCATCATCAAGATACATCTTAACCAAAAGATACCCGGGGAATACCCTTTTGGTAGATACCTGTTTCTTGCCTCCATGTATCTCCATAATATCTTCCTTGGGTATGTATATCTCAAATATTTTGTCATCCATATTCATGGACTCAATCCTATGCTCAAGATTTGCCTTTATCTTGTTCTCATATCCCGCATAGGAATTTATAACGTACCATCTAGGTCTCATTTGTAATCACCAAACTCTTTTAGATATTTATAAGAAAATCCACAGCCTGTAAGAATATAAAGTCAAACAAGCCTAAAATAGCAGCAAATATAATAATAGTAACTATTACTACCAAAGTATAACTAAGCAGGGCTTTTCGGGTAGGCCAGGTTACTTTTTTAAGCTCCCTTACCACTCCCCTGAAAAAGCTGGAAATCCTTTTTGGTATCTGCTTTATAAACTGTTTCCAGTCTATTTTCTTTTTAGGCAGAGCTGCTGGCTGTTTACGCTCCTTGGCCAGCTGTTCCATCATTTTCTTTGGTTTGAACTTTCTTGATACTTTTCTTTTAGCCATTATTCCCTATAATCTTGTTTACATAAACACTGGCAGGGCTGGAGGGACTCGAACCCCCAACACCCGGTTTTGGAGACCGGTGCTCTACCAATTGGAGCTACAGCCCTATCTGGTCTCTTTATGAACCGTATGTTTTTTACACCACTTACAATATTTTTTTATCTCTATTCTGTCCGGATCATTCTTTTTATTCTTAAAAGAACTATAATTTCTTCTTTTACACTCCGTACAGCCCAATATCATTATCTGTCTCAATTTAGCTCACCATTTTAGTTGATTTATAATTAACTTTAAGGCGCAGAAAAATAACTTACCACTATCTACCCCTGATGTCAATAAATTATTACTGTCTACTCTATTATCTTGGTAATACTTCCAGCCCCAATGGTCCTGCCGCCTTCACGGATGGCAAACCTTAAGCCCTCTTCCATGGCTATGGGGGCAATAAGCTTTACTTCCATCTGGGTGTTGTCTCCAGGCATTACCATCTCTACCCCTTCACCCAAGTCTATGGACCCGGTAATATCGGTGGTCCTGAAATAGAACTGGGGACGGTAGCCGTTAAAGAAGGGGGTATGCCTTCCGCCTTCTTCCTTGGACAGCACGTACACCTGGGCCTTAAAGTGGGAGTGGGGGGTAATGGAGCCTGGTTTGGCCACTACCTGTCCTCTTTCCACATCGTCTTTTTGCACCCCTCTTAGCAGCAGGCCTACATTGTCTCCTGCCTGGCCTTCGTCTAGAAGTTTTCTAAACATCTCTATTCCGGTTACCACTGTTTTGGTAATGTCGGGATGTATGCCTATTATCTCTACCGGATCCTGCAGTTTTACCTGTCCTCTTTCTATCCTTCCGGTTACTACGGTACCCCTGCCGGTAATGGTAAAGATATCCTCTATGGGCATCAGGAAGGGCTTGTCTATGGCCCTTTCAGGAGTCTTGATGTAGTCGTCAACGGCATCCATCAGCTCCCGGATGGGACCGCAGGCTTCGCATTCCCTGCTGCCGCAGCCGCATTCCCCTGCCTTTAGGGCTGAGCCCTTTACGATGGGTATCTCTTCTCCGGGAAACTCGTATTCGGTAAGCAGGTCCCTTACTTCCATCTCTACCAGCTCAATCAGCTCAGGATCGTCTACCATGTCGGTTTTGTTTAAGAACACCACGATGTAGGGAACCCCTACCTGACGGGCTAAAAGTATATGCTCCCTGGTCTGGGGCATGGGGCCGTCAGCGGCGCTTACCACCAGTATGGCCCCGTCCATCTGGGCGGCACCGGTAATCATGTTTTTGACATAGTCGGCGTGCCCGGGGCAGTCCACGTGGGCATAATGCCTTTTTTCGGTCTCATACTCTACATGGGCAATAGCTATGGTAATGCCACGCTCTTTTTCCTCAGGGGCGTTGTCTATGGAGTCAAAGGTCCTCTGGTCTACAGGAAGCCCTGCCCCCTTAAGGCATAAGGTAATAGCGGCGGTAAGGGTGGTTTTACCGTGGTCTACGTGCCCTATGGTCCCGATATTTATGTGTGGTTTGGTTCTTTCAAATTTTTGTTTAGCCATTTTTATAAATCCTTTCTATTATGGGATTAAACTTAAATGGTAGCGGTGATTGGATTTGAACCAATGACCCCACGGGTATGAACCGTGTGCTCTAACCCCTGAGCTACACCGCCACGTAAAAACCTTACCCCATTATATAATGCATTATAATAATTATTTTCTATATTTAAAGCAAAGATAAATTTTATACAAGTTAGAATATGCTGTCAACCGTATTGGCCTTCTATAAGCGAGGATTACCGGGAAAAAGAAGCCAGCCCGGTTCGGTTGGTAACGGTGGTTTCGCCCCCAGGATAAGCTTTAAATTAGAATAGCCGGGCCAGGACGGTAATAGCTTAATAAATTGAGGTTAATAACCTTTTTGCAGACTTTAAAAATAGGCTGGACTGCTGCAAACCATAGAAATAATTATTAATGTTGATTATTTTTATTCTTCTTCCTTATCTTTTCTTTTTTATCCTTAACCATACCAGACCCCCCCCTAGCCCTGGCCGGGCTAAAAAAAACTTTTACTGTCCATACTGGCCTTAAAGGCTGTGCTCTTCGCATACACTCTGCCAATTTTTTTGATCCCAAAACAGGCAATAATCACCTTCAGGCTCTTTTATATGGATAACCTTAACTGCAGGAACAATATTGCCTTCTAACAGACATTTTTCACAGTAGGGGTTTTCATTTAGGTACAACCCGGCATGGGAATTCCATTTCATGGATTTAAGGTAACTGTTCTTTTTTAAATATTTTTCAGCCATACATTTCATTCCGGATATCACCTCCCCGGCTATTTCCTAAAGCCAATGCCTCTATTTCCTTTTCCACATTTTCCATTTCCCTTTTCAAATAGCAGGATTCTTGCCTGAATTCTTCTTTAAAGTAGAAGTAATAGTCTGACACACACTTGTAATAATCCTTGGCCAGGCCATACCATTCCCTGGCTGTATTAAGTATCTCTACCGGGCTCAAACCCATATCCTGCTGCTGGTTAATAATTTCTTCTGTCTGCTGCAAGTCACATAGCACCTTTTGGGAAAGATCCAGAAATCTCAGGGAGGCTTCATACCTGGCTTCTTCCTGGTCAATAAAGTCATCTGCCAAATCATTATTTATGCTTTGCTCAATTTTTTCATATTCATTTTTACTTTTTTTTAATTCATGCCTAATTCTTTCCAATAATCCATTAAACCTAGAATGGGTAAAACACATGACTATCCCTTCCATAAGTTGATTGATCTAAAAGAGAACCGCGGGATGGATAAAACGCCGCTTGTTTTAAGAAACCTAATTGTCCTACTCTGTTTTCATAGGCCTCAACCTAGACGCTTAACTGCTGTTGCATATAAGCGGAACCATAGCAAATAAAAAAATAAAGTCAAGTATAGGGGTGCAGGCTACTTATTGGAAAAATTTTTTTGTTTTCAATAGAAGCCATATACAGTAGAATATTACCGGGGTGATGAATATGGAAAAAGAAGAAGTTTATTGTCCTGTATGTTCACAGCCTATTAAAAAGGGGGAAGAAGTCTGTCCGCATTGTGAAACTAAAATCAAAGACATTCCCCAGGATCGGCTGCCGCTGGAATCATATCCCAAAGAAATAGACCTGGAATATGGAAAGTCACGATTTTTAATATGGATTATAGTAGGCATAATCATCCTGGTAGTGGTAGCAGCCGTCATATTTTTTGGATTAAACCCTATAAGATAATTTAAATATTGGAGACAGCCATGGACCAAGCTTTTATTTTACTGATTAAATAGTTAAAATAAGAGCTCAAATGAAAAAGAAGATACTTCTATGGCTAAAAGCAATAAGGGCTCCTTTTTTTTCAGCCACCATAATGTCCGCTGTGGTTGGATCATCTTTGGCTTTTAAGGATTCCAGTTTTAATTGGTTATACCTCCTTCTATCCATCATTATTATTGCCGGCACTAACTGTGGAATTAATCTGGTAAATGACTACTATGACCATAAAAATAAAGCCGATGATATCAATATGCTCTACACCCCTTTTTCCGGGGGGAGCAGGGTGATTCAAGACAAGCAGCTAAAACCGTCACGGGTACTGGCAGCAGGCATAGCCTCTTTTGCCCTGGTAGCTATTCTGGGCATAATTTTATCTATAGTGGCCAATATTTATTTATTGTGGTTTGGCCTGGCTGGTATTGCCCTGGGTTTTTTTTACTCTGCCAATCCTTTCCGGCTGGTATACCGGGGGTGGGGGGAAGCAGTAATATTTTTACTGGTAGGTCCAGTATCGGTAATAGGCACTTACTTCTTGCAAACCAGCAGTATAACCCTGGAGTCCATACTGGTTTCTATACCGGTAGGATTTTTGACAGCCAATATACTACTAATTAATGAATTTCCCGACTATGCGTCAGATAAACAGGCAGGCAAGAACCAGTTGGTAGTGATAATAGGAAGAAAAAAGGCAAGATACATTTACCTGGCCCTTACAGCAGCCATTTATGTTTCGGTTATAATACCGGTAATTCTTTCACTATTGAGCCCTTTCCTGCTGGTGGTATTGCTGGGTATCCCCCTGGCCGTATGGGCCTCCTATACTGCCTTTAAATACCATTCTAACCCTGAAAAGATACTTCCTGCCCAAGCCAACACCATATTGTTGACCCTAATAAGCACAGCCTTAATTTCCCTGGGGTTGATTCTGCAAAAACTGGTTTACCCTTTGTAGGCCAGGTATAGGTTACAAATTCCCATGCTAAGAGGGAGGACCTCCACTTTTTGGTAACCTGCTGCTTTTATCACTTCCAGGAATTGAAAGGATGGGGGAAATTCCCTTATGGATTTAACCAGGTAGGCATAAGCAGCCCTGTTTTTGCTTAACAGTCCTCCCAGGTTGATTAGCACCAGATTTAGATACAGCCCGTAAGCCCAGCCTACCAAACCGTTCTGGGGATAACCGAATTCCAGGCATATTAGTTTTCCTCCTGCTTTAGTCACCCTGTAAAACTCGGCTAAAGCCTTTCCCCTTTCTGTAATATTTCTAATTCCATAGGCTATGGTTACCGCATCAAAAAAGTTATCTTCAAAATCTAGATTTGAAGCATCGGAAAAACCAAATTTTAGATGGGGTGCAAAATGAGCATATCTTTTTTTTGCTTTCTCTAGCATCTTTGGAGAAAAATCTATGCCAAATACATGAGCATTCCTGCCGCTAGCCTTATAAAAGCTGTAGCTGGAGCTGCCAGTGCCGCAGCAGGCATCAAGAATATTATGGGTGCCTGCTTTTAGGCAGCGGACCATCTTAAATCGCCAGTAATGATCCAGGCCTAAACTTAATAAGGAATTTGCCCGGTCATAATTTAAAGATATGCTATCAAAAAGATTGGCTATTGCTGTTTTTTCCATTTTTTTTTAAATCTAGCAAGCCTTTTGATTATATTATAAAAAAGTTTCCAATACTATGCAGGTACAGGCTTTTAGCGGCATTTAAAAAAATTTCCTGGTTTAGTTCTTTAAAACCACCTATACTTTTACTATAATTATAAGGCCAGTCAATTTTCTATAAGGAGATCATTTGCCTCGCTGTAAAAACTGTGGCCTTTTTGGCTTTTTTTTAAAACTGACCCCCCAGGGCTTATGCAGTAAATGTGAGCTTATAGTAGAGGGCATTGTCACCAGCTGCGCCAGCACCATGAAAAGATCACTTGATAAACTGGAAAATACCCATGATATAATACGCCGCATCCAATACTGCAATACGCTATTTGAACATGCCACCAGGCTTCAAAAATATGAGGATAAAGGCATACCGACCATCAAACCCAAACCCTCTGTTTTTATTCAGGAATGTGAAAAAATTAAAAGGGAAATATATAAGCAGAGCATTTCTCAAGATAAAGTATGCTAGCTTGGGTTTGGCCATTTAGGCATCAGGTTACTTACAATTAAACCCGTCCCTGCTTTTTTATTCCCTAAGTGCTTGTCCCGAACCTTCCACAGATATCAATCCATTACCAGCTGCCGGGACCAGTATAAAAGCCCCTCATTAGCCGGTTAAGAATATTATCATAGGGAAACTTTATTAAACCCTCATCGGTGCATCCATAGTGCTGCCTTAACTAATAGATGCTTAGGTCCTTTTCTATACCCAATTTTCATCAGTTAAGGAACACGGTGGCAAAGGAGACGGCGAATTATCCAACAGGGATACATTGCCAAGCCGGAATTCTCCAATACCGTCCAGCTCAAACCATACTATCATATGGTAGAACTCCGGCGGAGAATCTCCTGAGAATCCTTGATTCCAGAGCTGCCTAAGGTCCAGCTGGTTATTTCTATACCAAGTATCTAATTCAGTGAAGTGCTGGCCGGCAGAGGCAGAACCATAATATTTTCCCACCATGCCACAGATACTATAGATAATTTTTATAGCAAATTAAGTTTAATCAGAAGTAAATAACCATATACTAGCCTGGCTGCTGGCAAGAAGACCTAAAATCAAAATGGAGCCCGCGATCGGACTTGAACCGATGACCTTTTCCTTACCGAGGAAATGCTCTACCATCTGAGCTACACGGGCTTAAATGGTGGAGGAGAGAGGATTTGAACCTCTGAAGGCATACGCCGGCAGATTTACAGTCTGCTCCCTTTGGCCACTCGGGCACTCCTCCATTAATGGAGCCGGCGATCCGACTTGAACGGACAACCTGCTGATTACAAATCAGCTGCTCTGCCAATTGAGCTACACCGGCAATTTACTTGCCCAACCATTATCCAAATCTACCCTCATTATGTCAAGATGCAACTCTTATATCAATAGGCAGAACAAAACCATTTTATACTAAAATTACAAGTTTTCAATAGCCAATTTAACTGCCCCATGTACCGGCTCCCGGGTGAGGGGTAGAAATTTTATTCCAGGGTATTTGGCTTTAAGATCCAGGGCCAGCTTTTGCTTAAAATACTTCTCACACTTGAAATTTCCTCCCACCATAACCAAATCAAATTCCTGGCCTTCCAGCCCCAGTTTTTCCACTACTGCCGATACGCTTCTAACTGCCTCTTTGGCTTCCTCTGCTAATATCTGCTGACTAACCTGATCCCCGTTTTCAGCGGCGTCACATACCTGCTTGGACAGATCTCCTATCCTGTCCTTGGAAAAAGGCTTTTGATAGGTCCACATTATCAGGTGGTCAATGGATTCCAGTCCCAGATGCCCGAGTATAATATCAGTTAGCAGGGTGTATGGCCCCCTGCCGTCATAAGCTTTCATTATAGCCCTTAATGCCTTAAGCCCCATGCTGTAGCCGCTGCCTTCATCAGCCAGAATATAGTCCCAGCCTGTAGCTTTGGCTTGCTGGCCCTGTTGGTTTAAGCCATAACAGTTGGAACCAGTACCCGCTATTAATATTACTTTGTTGGAACAGTCACTGCCTGCTGCCAGGCCTACCCTGGTATCATTGAAAATAAGGACCCTGTCCGTATTGAGCAGGGGAGTAAGCTGGGCATTGAAAACTATCCTTTCATAGCTTGGCCGGTCCAATTCCGTATTATACCCGGCAAAACCAAAACAGCAGCTGGCAAATACGGTTGGCAGCAAGCCTGAATCAGACCAGGCTTTATTTATAGCCTGATTTAAGTTCATGATAGCTTTTTCTATCCCTACACTATGGTAATTGCTGGCTCCGGAAACCCCCTGGCCCAGGGTATTGCCTTCCTTATCAGCTATCCTGGCCGTGGTTTTAGTTCCTCCTCCATCAACTCCTAATATGTACCTC
The DNA here is from genome assembly GCA_028698215.1 of Actinomycetota bacterium. Classification (NCBI taxonomy): domain Bacteria; kingdom Bacillati; phylum Actinomycetota; species Actinomycetota bacterium. The sequence continues at coordinate 47,754 of JAQVDY010000001.1, forward strand.
ATAGGCAACCTCGAGTAAAGTTAAAATATTAATAATTCTATACTATTATAGAGCTGGTGTTAATGGTTTTTAAAAAATACAAATTTAATATAATATATATATGAACTGGAACATGCTGGGAAAAATATTAATAATGGCAGGTATCGGCCTGGCTGTTTTGGGAGCTTTGTTTCTGCTATTTCCCAGGGTTCCCTTCCTGGGCAACCTGCCGGGGGATATACAGGTTAAAAGAGAAAACTTTACCTTGCATATACCCATAACCACCAGCATTATCTTAAGTGTGGCGCTTACGGTGATAATTAATGTAATTATAAGGGTATTGATAAGAAAATAAGGGGTGATGAACATGATGGGACCAGATATAAGGCAGCCAATTGCTTCCGGAAGCTTTTATTCTTCAGATCCAGGCCGCCTCACCAAGGATATAAAGGGATTTCTAAGTAATTCTAAATACCATAACCTGTCCGGCATAAAGGCATTGATTTCGCCCCATGCCGGCTATATCTACTCTGGCCAGGTAGCCGCACATGCCTACCGGCAGATAGAGGGGGGTGGCTACCAGCTGGCATTGGTTATTGCTCCCTCCCATTCCGAATACTTTAACTACATATCCATATACCCGGGAAGCTCTTATGCTACCCCCCTGGGTTATTTGGAAATTGATCGAAAAAATTCTGAAAAATTAGCCGGCCAGAGCCGGTTAATTCAATTTTCCGCCCGGGGACATCAGCAGGAACACAGCCTGGAAGTGCAGCTGCCATTCCTGCAGGTAGTGCTGGGCGATATCCCCATTATTCCTATGGTCATGGGCAATCAGGACCCTTCCCTGGTTCAGGAACTGGGCCAAGCCCTGGGTGAGGTTTTTGCAGCTGATAACATCCTTATTGTAGGCAGCACCGATCTTTCCCACTATCATCCTTATCAGGAAGCAGAGGACTTGGATAGCCAGGTTAAAAACCTGGTGGAAAAATTTGATATTCAAGGCCTGGCTAATAAGCTTTTCAGCCAAGAAATAGAGATGTGCGGAGGCGGACCGGCATTAGCAGCTATGATTGCCGCCCGAAACCTGGGAGCGACACAGGCTAAGGTCACCAGTTACCAGAACTCAGGGGATGTAACCGGGGATACGCAGGCAGTAGTGGGTTATCTTTCCGCTGTATTTTATTGATAATTATACAGGAGTAATTTATGGAAATTTTAAACTTAAGTTCAAGCCAGAAAGAATTGTTGCTGGACATTGCCAGCCAATCAATAGAGGCTGCAGTCCAGGGACAAGAGCCTTCATTTTCTCCAGTTGAAGACCAAGCTTTAAACCGGTATTACGGGGCTTTTGTAACCATCCACAAACAGGGAAGCTTAAGAGGCTGCATAGGGAACCTTACCGGCAGCTCACCCTTGTGGAAAACGGTGAGCAGAATGGCGGTAGAGGCAGCTTTCCATGATCCCCGTTTTCCCGCCCTTACCGCAGCAGAGTTAGGCGATATTGATATCGAAATATCGGTACTGTCGCCTTTGGAGGAAATTACCGACATATCCCTTATCCAGGTAGGAAAACACGGGATACTTATAAAAAAAGGGCCTTATCAAGGGCTGCTGCTTCCCCAGGTAGCCACCGAATATGGATGGAGCCGCAAGCAGTTTCTGGAACAAACCTGCCAAAAGGCTGGGCTTGCCCCAGACTGTTATCAGGCCCCAGGATGCCAAATATTCATATTTAGCGCTAATGTGTTCAGCTATGGCCATCTAGGAAGTTAAGATTTTATGAACATCCTGGTTAAGCCTGCAGGCAATTATGCCCACCAGGCCAGGACCGGTATGGGCTCCTATAACTGGAGTGCACTGGCTAATGGTAGCCAGGGTACAGTTTAATCTTGATATCAATATATTTTTAATAATTTCTGCTTCCTGCCCTGACAGGGAATGAATCAGTGATATTGACACCCACTGCTCATGCTCAAAATTCCTTATTACCTTGCTGGTTATTGCTTTAAGAGAGCCTTTCCTGGTAATTGCCAAACCGGTCATAGCTACCTTGCCCTGTTTTATTCCCAATAGCGGTTTTAAGTGAAGCCAGGAAGAAATATGGCTGGCTGCAGCCGGAACCCTGCCGCTTATACTTAAGAATTTTAAAGTATCCAGGGTACCATAAAGATTAATATTGGCTTTAATATAGTTTAGGAAAGCCAGGGTTTTATCTAAAGTATACCCCTGCAAGGAAGCCTTGGCGGCAATCATGGCCATCAACCCGCAGCCCATAGTGGCAGCCATGGAATCATAAATCGTGATCCTGGAAGCTGCCTGCAGCAGTTTCCTGGCGGTATGGGCAGAATTTATTAAAGCAGAAAGCCTGGAGCTAATATGTATGGACAATACATGGGGGTAATGGTTAAGAAGCTGCTGATAAACCTGGTAGAAATCCCGGGGAGAAGGAGCAGAGGACCTGAATATGGATCCCTTGTCCCTCTGCATCCTGTAAATTTGTTCTGAATTTATATCTATCCCGTCCCGGTATTCCTGCCAGCCTTGGCCTACATAGAAAGGGATAACAGCTATCCTATATTTTTCCCTGAATTCTATAGGAATATCTGAAGCGCTGTCGGTTACTACCGCAAAAGATGAATGTTGGGGACTATTGCTGTTTTTTTCACCCATATCAAGTCCTTGGCCAGGTTAGTTATTGACAGTTTGAGTGTCCTCAAACTTACCATATCCCCATAGTGCCGCTTATTTTATGCTGCCTTCAAATATTGAAGCAAGCAGTTCCTGTCTTTCCTCGGCAGTAGTAAGCCGGGGCTGGCTGTAATCTTCCAGCATGGTAGTAATAAGTTCTGTGCCTATATGCCTGTTTTCATAAAATACATGCCTGGCTATAATGCCCTGCCTCATGCCCAGGCTCCTCATCTGGTCAAAGAAAATATTGCCCAGCCCGTAATTTATAAAGCCCTCCGGCTTAAACTCTACTCCCATGGGATGATGGGACTGGCTTCCGCTTACGATGCTGGCCCCGGCATCTACCATACGGCCAAAATCTATTACTTGCTGTTCGGTAGGGTAATAATTATATGTTTCTACATATTGAAAAGTGAATATCACATTATAGCCCTGGCTTTTAAGATCAGCCGTTATGGCCTCCAAATCCTCCAGGTTAGGCGGAGTGGAGCCAGGCGAATCTTCAGTAGCCCAATCATAAGCAGGACCCCAATAATTACATCCTAAAAAGGCGATCTTGTTGCCCCCTATTTCAAATAAAGCAGGCTGGTAGGAATCTTCCAGGTCTCTTCCTCCGCCGAAATAAGGCAAACCTGCTTCATCGTAAATGTCCAGGGTGTATTCCATCCACTGGGGACCGTAATCATTCATATGGTTTCCAGTAAGCTCTACCACATCGGTTCCCACATGCTGAAGCAGTTCAAAATATTCGGGCTTGCTGCAAAAAACCAAGGCGCTGTCCCTGGCTCCTGTACAGCCTTCTACAAAAGGTATCTCATTGCTGATATGAGTTATATCAGCTGCCAGCAGGGTATCTGTTATCTGTTCTGCAGGATAAAGAATCCCATTTTGCTCCATACGGTTGGCGGTACCCCTTACCAGGGCGGTAACCCCGGTCATGTTTATGGTAAGCATTTTGTCTGTATCCCGGTTACTGAGCTGGTAGCCATCCAGTATTTCAGCCAAGGGAAGCAAGAATTGCTCTTCCCCTTCCAATTTCAGGCCCAGCTGCAGGGGATAATTATCCATGGGAGCATCTTTAGCCAGTACTGATATGCCGTCCAGGTAAAGCACTTTGTATTCCTTCTTTATTTCATCGAAAGGAACTATGGAAAAATTACCCCCTTCGGCCAAGGCCGCTGCCAGCTCATCTTCATTTACTACCCTAACCTGCCCAGCCTGGATGGGGCCCAAAACCGCTTCCAGAAGGCTTAAGTTGGAGTCAGTTATTACCAGCTCCATTTCCAGAGAGGTTCCCTTATCCCAGAAATCCTTAAGCTGATCGAAACTAATCTCATCAGTTAAATTAAAAAAACCGGTTACGGGAGCAAAGACCAAGGATATGGATTCCAAACCATCCTGCAGTTCCAAACCTATGCTAATGTCTGCAGCCTGGGCGTCATCTGAAATCTCCGAATGGGGGAAGGTTTCTTTGGCCGCCTGGGTTATGACTGCACCTAAACTAGCGGGGATAGAACTGTCTATAGCCACAGATACCGGCTCTGGAGGTTCGGCCTGTTCTGGTTCGGCCTGTTCTTCAGGTTTTTCTTCCACCGTAGCCTCTCCCTGGCTTACAGGCTGGGCTGTTTCCGGTTCAGTTGCCTGGCACCCGGAAAAGGCAATAACCAAAATCAGGGGTAAAATTACGCATATGGCAAGCTTAAGTCTTTTCATAACCCTTCTCCGAATAATGAAATAAATTAAATATATTCTATAATTTTAAATCTAAAAACTAAACCATTTCTTTTGAAAAGATGTTATAATAATTTTCCTATATGGAAACTTAAAAGGAGAGTATGCCTATTTTTGCTAAAAATGAAAACACCAAGGCCAGTAAAACAGTTACTTTAATTGCAGAAGGAGTAAGCATAGAAGGCAAAATTTATTCTCCGGGTTCTACCCGGATAGACGGTTCCCTGAAAGGGATGATCATTTCCGAAAAGGAACTTATAGTGGGCAAGGAAGGCAAAGTTGAGGCTGATGCTAAAACCAACAACGCTACTATTGCCGGCTCTTTTAAGGGAGATATCATAGCTTCCGGGGAAGTGGAGATAACCTCTACCGGCAAACTTATAGGAAACTTAACCCAGAAAGATGCCTTACTAACCGTATCCAAGGGTGGAGTTTTTAAAGGGGAAAGCAAGATATCGGATAATGCTGATATCTTCAAAATGGGAAAAGAGCAGATCATACCAGAGCATAAACCGGCTGATGGGAAACCAGCCTCCATACATCCCCAAGTCAATCGATTCTAATATCTGATATAAAATAGTTTATGGGACCAGCTGTACCTGTCCCCATATGCCTATGGTCTTATCTTTTAAAGCCAGCAGCCCCAAAATACCCTTTTGGCTTTTAAATTTTTCAATAGCCCGTTCGACGTGCTCCGGACTTGATATGCAGTTGGCCATAGCAGTAGCCGCAGCATCCGCCGCTATGGCAGTGGTAGCTAAAACACAGGCAATATCTGCCTTTCCCATGCTAAAGGAATGGCCGAACTTTCCAGAGGAGCAGCAAAGCCCGCAGGGAGTAACCTGATGTGGAATATGTAAGTTTATATTATTGGTCAGATTGGAGTTAGCGGTAAAAACCTGGGCGGTGATGTCTTGACTGGACTTGATATAGGTGTCGCCTCCATTTTCAATTATCAGCTCAGAACACCGGGTCCCTGTCTTTTGGCCCAGATAATCGCACACAGCCCCGGCTACCGCCGCCATGGGGCCTACCTTAAACTGCCGGGATTTAGCCAGCATCTGTCCAATTACCGGGGCATACTCTCCAGGTAAAGCCACTGGAGACAAGGCCTTGAGAAACACTGGGTTTTTATCAATTACAGTTTCAATTGCTGTATAGAATTTTACCAGATAGCCGGCAATATAGGCTGCTACATCCTTATCGCTGGCTACATAGAGGTCACTATGCCGGTAATTTATGTTCCATCTGTATGGCAGGCGGGTGCTTATTTTGCTGCGATAAATATCCCTGTCTGCAGTGAGCTTATTTATTTTTGGGTTAGAGTTAGCTGACACTATTTCCTGCCAATACCGCCATAATAAAGGTAAATCAAAAAAATAACTACAAAATAGACAGCCACAGTAACTGCCAGCATGGCCCAATTAACAGTATTAAAAAGGTACATGGCCATTATCATGATAGGGATTAAAAATACTGTAGATACAATACTTAGTATCAGAGGATTCTTATATCTAGGTTTCAAAGGGGCCAGAACCTCCTAAGCTCTGTTAAATTTCAAGATCCTGGGAATAGTCATCCTGCTGATCGTCTAAATTTACCTCATCTTCATCTTCTTCTGCTGGTTCCGGTTCTTCCTGTTCAGCCTCAGGTTCAATCTGTTTAGCATTAATCCTGGTAACATTTCCGCTAAAGATTCCGCCTTTGTTTATAATCAGTGAATCTGTTTTTATATTTCCATTTACAAGACCATTTTCTTTGATTTCTACTGAGTCGGCAGCTTCCATGTTTCCCTCGTACTTACCTATAACTTGAGCAGTAATGGTTTTAACATCAGCATTAACATGGCCATCTTTTTTAATAACCAGTTCTCCATCAATTTCCAGCTCCCCTGAAACCTCACAGTCAATTTCTATAGATTTTGAAACTACAAATTTTCCCTCAATCTTGGCATTGTCTCCGCTGATGGTGAGCAGAGTCCTGGCCTCTCCTGGAGCCTGGTAATCATTTTCTTCGATATTTTCCTTGTTGATGAACGCCATCTACAACCCCCCTGTGGATATTGGTTTATTAATAATTATAATGATAAATATATATTAAATAGTTTTAATAATTTTTACAATTATTTTACTTGAAATAGAATTCGTCTTCCCGGCCAGCTATTTCTGCACATAACTTCAACATCTCCTGGGCTGCTTCTGAGCCTGGATAGGCAGTAAATACCGGTTTCCGGGCCACAGCTATGGATTTCTGGTAGTCTGATAGATACCTGATTTTATTCTGGTATATCCTGATGCTGTCTCCGTATCTGTGCTGTAGCTCCTCTGCCAAAAACCGGGCATCTTTTTTCCTCTTTTCAAATGAATTTATAATGACCCCCACAATCTTTATATTAACATAAAAATTTTTTTCCAGGCTGCGTATTATTTTCTGAAGATACTTGATATCTAAAAAAGAAAAAAGTTCCGGCCTTATAACCACCATTATGTTTTTGGCATACACGATAGAGCTGGTGGAAAGCAGCGAATAATTAGGCTGGGAATCTATCAATATATAGTCATAGCTGGATTCAGGGATATAGTCTTCCAGCACTTTCTTTATAATTTGGTTTCTGTATTTGGAACGGTATATTATTCTTTCTTTAAAAGTCCTGTTTATTATGTGATCGGTTAGATATTCTTCTATCAAGGAAATATTATTGGAAGAAGGCAGAAGGTCCATATTGCGGGACACTTTAATGATATAGCTGGATAGGTTTATTTCTTTGCCTTCCACAAAGTTTTTAATCAGTGTTTCCAGATTTTGTCCAAATTTGCTGGCTGAGCCCAAATTAAAGGACTGCACCAGGTTTATCTGGGGGTCAAAATCCATCATCAGTACTTTTTTTCCTTTTTGATGGGAAAGATACCACCCATAGTTATAGCATAGGGTGGTTTTTCCAGTGCCCCCCTTGGCATTAAAAAAAACTATTTTTTTCATAGTAGACCAATTAATATAGAAAATTGTTATTTATTTTATACTAAAAACATATATTTTTATACAGGTTTTATTAAGGATTATTGTATGGTAAGTTGTCTTTAATTTTCCCCGGTGGCCTTATTTGCAAAACTAAAATATTTGAGTATTATTAAAGATTAATTCTTAATAGAGGTTTCCAATGGCTAAAACAATTACTGAAATTAATGAAAAAATAAAGCAGGGCCAAGTAGTAGTTCTGGATGCTGAAGAGATTATTGGCTATGTCCAGAAGCATGGAATAAAAAAGACTGCCCAACAGGTAGATGTGGTAACTACTGCCACCTTTGGACCTATGTGCTCTTCCGGGGCTTTCCTTAATTTTGGACATGCAGACCCTCCCATAAAAATGGGCAGGGTTTGGCTCAATGATGTGCCGGCTTATTCCGGAGTAGCAGCAGTGGATGCCTACCTGGGCGCTACTGAAATATCCGAATCTGATGCTGGTTATGGCGGGGCGCATGTCATACAGGACCTGCTGGAGGGAAAACCGGTTAAGCTTAAGGCCACTGCTTATGGAACCGACTGCTATCCCCGCAAAAGCATAGAAACCTATATTACCTTAGAGACCTTAAACCAGGCTTACCTTTATAATCCCAGAAATGTATACCAGAATTATGATGTGGCTACCAATTCCTCGGATCGTACCATTTATACCTATATGGGCAAATTACTGCCCCGTTTTGGAAATGCCACTTACAGCAGCGCCGGCCAGCTTAACCCGCTGCTAAATGACCCTTATTACCGAACCATAGGGCTGGGAACCAGAATATTTATAGGCGGTGCTGCCGGATATGTGGCCTGGCACGGAACCCAGCATAATCCCCAGCAGGAAAGGCTGGCCAATGGGACCACCTTGGGGCCGGGAGGCACCCTGGCGGTGATAGGAGACCTTAAACAAATGAATCCCCGCTATCTTAGGGCAGCCCGGTTTTACGGCTACGGGGTTACCATGTTTATGGGTATCGGGATACCCATACCGGTACTGGATGAAGAAATGGTTAAGTTCCTGAGCATAAGGGATGAAGATATTTATACTGAAATATATGATTACTCGGTGCAGAGAAGAAACCGGCCCAGTTATGGAAGAGTTAACTACCAACAGCTCCGCAGCGGGCAGATAGACATAAAAGGCAAAAAGGTCCAGACCGGATCCATATCCAGCTATGCACAGGCTAAAGAAATAGCCCAGCATCTTAAGAAACTTATAAAAGCCAATAAATTTTTGCTGACTGAGGCGGTAGCGCCGCTGCCTGCAGAAGAAAAATTAAAAAGCCTTGATATCTTAAGCCAGGAGGAACTGTGAGCCAAAAGAGGAAACTGGTACTTACTTTTAGTGAAGATATAGTAACTCAACCTATAACTTACCGGCTGGTCAAGGATTATGACCTGGCCTTCAATATATTAAGGGCAGAAATCACCCCTAACATGGAAGGCAAGATACTGATAGAAATCACCGGTAAAAAAGACAATATAGAAAAGGGAATAGATTTTTTAAAATATTCCGGGGTAAGCATACAGGAAGCAGCCAAGGATATAAGGGTGGACAAGGAATTATGTGTCTCCTGTGGCTTGTGTACATCTATCTGTATTACCCAGGCCTTGAACCTGGATAATATCAGCAAAAAACTTATATTTGATAAAGAAAAATGCATCCTTTGTGGGCTCTGTGCTAACAGCTGCCCACTGGATGCCATTAAGCTTAATATTTAGCAAACCTTATTCTTCCAGCTCTTCAAACTGGTCTTTTTCTGCACCGCACTGGGGGCAAACCCAGTCTTCTGGCAAATCCTCAAATGCAGTACCCGGCTCTATATCATTGTCTGGATCCCCTTCTTCGGGATCATATATATAACCGCATACCAGGCATTCCCATTTACCCATTAATATCCTCCTGCTTGTTATTAATTGCCCTTATTATGTATAAATAATTATCAGTTGTAAATAAGAATATTTCTTCAAGTTTTCTCAGGCTCTGCCTTACATGCTAAAATAGATATAGAAACATTATCAAATACAAGGAATATGGGTAACAGAGGTAAAATTAACAAAATCAAGCTGAGCCTTCTTATGGTAACTACCGCTATAATGCTGCTGATGATGCCTGCTTCCTTAGACGCCCAGCAAAAAGTGCAGGACTTCTACATTACCAGCATAGAAGGAATAATTGATCCTGCCATTTCCAGTCACCTTAAAAGATGCATCAGCCAGGCTGAACAGGATAACAGGGCATTAATTATCCAGATGGACACCCCTGGGGGCCTGGAGGCTTCCATGCAGGAAATAATCAGGGATATGTTGGCCAGCAAGGTGCCCCTAATAATATATATATCACCTCAGGGAGCCAGGGCAGCTTCTGCCGGAGTATTTATAACATATGCTGCTGATATAGCAGTAATGCATCCTTCTACCCATATAGGGGCTGCCCATCCGGTCACCCTGGGAGGAGGCCAGGTGGATCCGGAATCCATGAATAAGATCACCAATGATTCCGTAGCATTGATACAGAGCTTGGCAGAAGCCAAGGGCAGAAACAGCCAATGGGCAGAAAAGGCAGTGACCGAAAGTGTTTCGGTCACTGCAGGCCAGGCACTGGAGCTGGGAGTAATAGATTTTACTGCAGAAAGCTTGGAAGATGTTTTAGCCCAGATTGACCAGTTTGAGATAAATAAATTTGGTGCCCAGTATATCCTGGATACCGGCCATGCCCGCCTGGATATTATAGAAACCAGCTTTGCCAACCGTTTTTTACATATAATAGCCAATCCCAATATTGCCTACATCCTCTTTCTGCTGGGTATTTTAGGCATAATATATGAATTCTCGTCCCCGGGACTGGGCATATCCGGGGCACTGGGGGTGCTGTTTTTGATTTTAGGGCTCTACGCTTTAAGCATTCTGCCTGTAAACTATGCCGGCATGGGAATTATAGTGCTGGGGGTAATATTGTTTATAGTGGACCTGGCTGTAGCTACCGGGGGAATATTATCTGTTTGTGGGCTAATATGCCTGGTTTTGGGTTCTATTATACTTATTGACAGCCCTGCACCCTATCTAAACATAGCCAAACCCCTTATAATAGGATTCAGTGTAATATTTTCGGGTATGGCTTTTATTGCCCTCCGGGCCCTTTATCTTTCCCGCCGGGTAAAGCCGGTAACCGGAAGCACATCCCTGGTTGGCAGGGAGGCAGTTACCGTCAGCATATTAGACCCCCAGGGCCAGGTAAAGATAGATGGGGAGATCTGGAGAGCAGTAGCTGAACAGGGAAAGGTAGGCAGCAACAGAAAGGTGGTCATAACCGGAAACAGGGGACTGACCCTTTATGTAAAACAAACCGACAGAGGAGGTTAGGTTATGTATTTAGGAACATTGGTATTTATAGTACTTATAGCACTAGTTGTATTTATCCTACTGGTATCTGCCATTAAAATTTTAAAAGAATATGAGCGGGGAGTAATATTTAGATTCGGGCGGCTGAAAGGGGTAAAAGGGCCGGGAATATTTTTAATCATCCCCCTGGTAGATAAAATGGTAAAAGTGGATTTAAGGATTGTAACCCTGGATGTCCCGCCCCAGGATATCATCACCAAGGATAATGTACCGGTAAAAGTAAATGCAGTGGTTTATTTTAAAGTCCTGGAACCTGAAAAAAGTGTCATAGCCATCGAAAATTATATCGTGGGTACCTCGCAGATTGCCCAGACTACTTTAAGAAGCATAATAGGCCAGGTAGATCTGGATGACCTGCTGTCTAAAAGGGATAAAATAAATCAGGAGCTCCAGAAAATAATTGATGACCAGACTGATCCCTGGGGAATCAAGGTATCCACAGTAGAAATAAAAGATGTAGAACTTCCCCAGTCCATTCAGAGGGCGTTTGCCCGCCAGGCAGAAGCTGAAAGGGAAAGAAGGGCTAAAATCATCAATGCCGAAGGTGAATTTCAGGCCTCAGAAAGGCTTTCAGAAGCAGCCAAGGTATTGAGCCAGTATCCGGTTTCAGTACAGTTGAGATTTCTGCAGACATTAAAAGAAATTTCTGCCGAACAAAACTCAACCATCATATTTCCAGTGCCTATTGACCTTATAACCTCTTTTATAGATAAAATAACCAAAACCTAAGCTAAGAGGGCATATAATAATATTTTATGCCCTCCTGTTTTGATTTTCCCTTAAAAGGGCAGCTGACACAGGCGCCCCGGGCTTTTCCCGCACAGCCGGAGGCCGGCATTGTTTGCTGGAAATCTACTTTAAGTTTTTCCTTTTTAACCAAAAAATCCAGCATGCCTTCCAAGGCAGAAGCCTTAATTTGCAGTTCCCGGGCCAGCTGGGCCAGGGTCCTGGTATCGTTCCCTTGTTTAAAATAGTCCATTATCTTATCCAGCATAACCAATCACCATCCTATCCACAGCCCTATGCGATAGATTATAAAAGATATAACCCAGGCTACCAGCAGGCTGTATGCAATTGAAAAAAAGGTCCATTTATAGGAGCCTGTCTCCCTCTTAATGGCTGCTACCGTTCCCAGGCAGGGAGTATAAAGCAGTGTAAATACCATAAAAGTATAGGCACTCAGGGGAGTCATAATGCCCTGAATAGCCTGGGTTAAGCTGCCTGATGCCTCCGAGGTGCCCAGCACCACTCCAAAGGTACCCACTACTATTTCCTTAGCCACAAAGCCAAACAACAAGGCAATACTTTCCACCCATCCAAAACCCAGGGGTTTGAGTACTGGTGATATAAATAATCCAACCCGGCCGGCAATTGATTCCTGGCTGGCATATTCAACTCCTACCGGCAGGGCCCCCATAAGCCAGATAAGTATCGAACCTATCAGTATTACCGTACCCATTTTCTTTAAAAATTCAGATCCCTTTTCCCACATATGGATCACTGCCCCCTTAAAAGTAGGAACCCGGTAGGGGGGCAGTTCCATTACAAAAGGCTTGGAAAGCCCTTTAAAAAATATTTTGTGAAATAGCTTGCTGCTTCCCACTGCCACTGCCAGTCCTAAAATATAAAGGGAGAAGACCACTACCGAAGCCCAGGGCCCAAAAAAAGCCCCTGCCAGCAGTATATATATAGGTATTCTGGCACTGCAGGAAACAAAAGGGATAATCAGTATGGTCAGTATCCGGTCTTTCTTTTCCTCCAGGGTCCTGGTAGCCATAATGGCGGGTACATTACAACCAAAACCCATTACCATGGGTATAAAGGATTTGCCGTGGAGTCCAATCCGGTGCATAAGGTTATCCATTATAAAAGCAGCCCTGGCCATATAGCCGCTATCCTCTAAAAATGATATCAGAAAAAACAGGATAAATATATTGGGGATAAACACCAAAACTCCGCCTACGCCTCCAATTATTCCATCAATGAGCAGGGAAATTACCCAGCCGCTAATTCCCGCCTGTGCCATGAAATTAGCCAGGCTGCTGCCCATCAATTCCAGGCCCTGCTCCATCCATCCCTGTATATAGCCTCCTATCTGGAAGGTAAGAAAGAAAGTTATAAACATGAGCAGTAAAAATATAGGGATGCCAGCAGCCCTGCTGGTAGTAATCAAGTCTATCTGGTCTGATATGGTATGCCGGTCCAGGTCAGTATCAAAATAGCCAATCTCCCTAAGGAGTCCGCTGATATGTCCGTATCTCCTGTCTGCTATTATAATATCTGCATTTTCACCAAATACTTTACCTAGATGATTTTTTACTTCTTCCAGATATCCTGTCAGGCCTGACCGGCCTTCATCTATTTTATTTACCTGCTCCAGTAACGCCTGATCCTGTTCCAAAAGCTTAATAGCTGCCCATCTTAGCGAAAACCTGTCCTGCAGGGAGCTTACCTGTCCCAATTTCTGGGTAAGTTTTTTTATTTCATGCTCCAGCTCCCCTCCATAATTGACTGGTTTGGGCTTAGGATGGGAAGGATTTAGATAAGCTTCCAGGATTTTTTCCTTTAGATGCTCCAGCCCTTCCCCTGTAGTGCCCACTGTGGTAATTATGGGTACACCCAGCAATGAGCCGAGGCGTTCAATATCCAGCTTTTGCTTGCGCTTTTGTACAATATCAAACATATTGAATACAAAAATAAGCCGGGTGGAAAAACCCAGCTCTATCAACTCTAAAGCCAGGTACAGATTTCGTTCCAGGTTGGAACAGTCGATAATATCAACTACAATATCCGGCTGGGATTCTACAATGTAGTCCCGGGCTACCACTTCATCCAAAGACAGGGCGGAAAGGCTGTAGACCCCGGGCAGGTCCACCACATTAAACCTGAAGTTTTTGTACTGGAAAATCCCTTCTTTTTTCTCCACAGTAACCCCCGGCCAGTTGCCTACATGCTGCCTGGCACCGGTCAACTGGTTAAACAGGGTGGTTTTGCCTGAGTTGGGATTTCCGGCCAAAGCTATATTTATGGATTTTTCCATAATTTTTCCTTAATTTAGGAGTACCTAACTTTTTTCAAAGCATATATTATTTCTATTGCTCTGTCAATGTATACCAGCCTAAAATTTTTTATTTTTTCCCATTTTGTTGTAGAATTTATTTTATTATTAATTCCGGCAGTTTTGAATTAGCATTGCGAAAATATCCAAAAAAAATTATAGGCAAAAAAGCAGTAATCAGAAAACTGGAGCCTAAAGATTTAGCCCAATCATTAGCCTGGCTGAAAGATCACCAGGTAAACAAGTTTTTAAGTCAGGATTTTTCCGGTTTTGACCTGAAGCAGGAGAACCAATGGTACCAGTTTATTCAAAGCTCCCATAATGATATGGCCTTTGCCATAGATACCCAAACCGGCAAGTATATCGGCAATTGCGCCCTGCATAAAATAAATTGGATTAAAAAAATAGCCGAGTTTGGTATAGTGATTGGTGACAAGCAATATTGGAACCAGGGCTATGGCACTGATGCGGTAAAACTGGTATTACAATATGCCACCCATGACTTGGGCTTAAGAAAAATTGAATTGAATGTATATAATTACAATGGAAGAGCTATAAAAACTTATCTTAAATGCGGCTTTAAACATAAAGAGGTACTTAAAAAAGACCACTACTATAATGGCCGGTATTGGGATACCTATGTTATGGAATATGTAAAACATAAAAAAGAAGAAAAAGATGTATGAGTATAGCGGAAGACATAAAACCGGGGCCGGCTCCCTGATAATTATAGCCCTTTTTTTGCTGTCCGCCGCCGGTTTAGGCTATCTGGCTTATGCAGACAGGGGCCTATTTTGGGATTATCTGCCCATAGCCAGCATAGCTGCGGTGGTATTAAGCTTAATATTTGCAATTTTTAACCTGGTCAGGAAAAACGCTATAGGCTTCCTCTTTATATTATTTTTGCTGGCTTCCATAGGAGGCATCGTTTTTTCCAGCCTTTTTGGGCCTTTTGCCCTGAACCAGAGAGCCCAGAATTCCTACCAGGAGGGCAGTTACCCTGAAGCCATACATTCCTGGGAAGCCCTGGTAGGGCATTACCCCAGCAGCCGTTATTACCAAACAGCTATGGGTATCCTCCCTATGGCCTATTACCAGCAGGGCGACTGCATAAACACCATAAATTACCTGGATAAAGCCCTGGATTTAAAACTGCTGGAGTCCAATCTGGAAACCAGCAATATGTACACCCAATGCCACTTGGATTTAGCAGAAAACTATTTTAAGCAGAACAGTTACCAACAAGCTGCTCACCACTACCTGGCAACCATAAACCTTTATCAAAAATTAAAACAGGATTATCCCGATACCGATGAGGCTTTTGTAGCTGATTACAAGATACCGGAGCTCACCTTTAAGGCAGCCACCTGCTATAAGCAGGCTGGTGACCGGCAGAAATCAAATGAAATACTGACCTCCCTGATAGACCAGTATCCCTTAAGCGAATATTCGGAAAGTGCCAAAGAAATGCTGTTTGCAAACTACATAAACAACGCCCTGCAGCTAAAACAGCAAAAGGAATACGAAGCAGCCATAGAAGAACTGCTGCGGGTAACCGAGTTGTTTAATTCCCCCCGGGATGTTTTCAGGGTTTCCCATTACAGCCAGGTGATATTATCGGATATACCTCAAATTCAATTGGGGAAAGCTGCCCTGCAGCATTATGACCAGCAGGAGTATGATAAATCAGCTTACCTCTATCAGGCCATACTGGAATACTACCCTGAGTCTTCCCTGGACTATATGACCAATTTAGTGTTAAGCAAAATTAATGTGATACAGAATTCCAGCTATCATAACCTGTCTTTTACCGGAGAAGCCACCCGCATATATGCACCTGAGCAAAGTAAGCTGGAAGTCAATAATACTGGTTCCCATGATGCTGTGTTGTACCTTTCCGGTCCTCAAAAGATAAGGACAGAAATTGCTTCCAATACCACTTTGGAATTGGAGCTTATGCCGGGAGTTTACCAATCGGCAGTGGAATACCTTTCCCGGTCTTCCATACCCCTGTTCGGAAACTTAAGCTTTGAACAGGACAGCAGGTATTTTTTGGATATTGGTTTTTAGTTGATTTCTTTTAGGCCGTCATCAATAAGCCTTCTAAGGTTTCCGTCCAGAAAACCTCTTACATAGCTTCTGTCAGTAGCACGGTCTACCTCTAAATTGCCTTCCATTTTTTGCATTAATTGGTCTAGAATTCCACTGGCCGCTTCTATCTTGTCCTTGGTGGCCTGTTCATTATCGGCCTTCATGTCTTTGGCTATCTGGTCAGCTTGTTGGTTGAACTGATCATAATTATCCTTTAATGCTCCGGTAAATTGGGCCCTCTGCCAGAACCATCTGCCCCTGTTTTTCTGATTGTAAAGGTTAAACAATCCAAACAGGTACTCTATCTCCACTCCGTTATGCTGGCATATCTGCTGTATAATGTACATCCTTTTAGCCATATAGGAAGCTCTTTTAAGCTTTTCATAATCTATCATTAATTACCGCCTTCCTTTATTTGTACTCATTATATTAGAAAAAAGACTACATTCAAACAAACAGGGCTATTTTAATGGTAACTTTGCCCTTACCTCTTTTTCCGGCAGGTAAAACCTAAACAAGAAATTGCTGCCGGCCCTAACCCCTATCCTGGCTGATTTACATACCGGTAGATCCATAGCTGAGGCAGGCTTAACCACATATATGGTACTGGACTGCTTGGTTAGGTCCCAGCCGTTATCTTCCAGTCTTATGCCTAAAGCCAAAGTCAGCTTTCCTGGTCCATTTAAAATAAGCCTGCCATTACCACGGCCCCTTCTTTTTTCCATAAGGGGCTGCCCTTCTAAAGGGACCGCCCCCCGTATCAGTACTGCTCCCGGTTCTCCCTTACCCCGGGTAACTATATTAAACAGGTTATGCATTCCGTAACAAAGGTAAACATAGGCTATTGCTGCCCTTCCAAACATAAGCTGGTTTCTGGGAGTAAGCCCCCTGTAAGCATGGCTGGCTGGATCGTCACTGCCGTAATAAGCTTCAGTTTCAGTAATAATGGCAGAGCATTTGCCTTCTTTTTTGGTAACCAGTATACAGCCTAAAAGCTGTTGGGCTACCAGGGCAGAATCCCTGGAAAAGAATTCAGTTTGTAGTCTATTTTCCATTAATTCAGATTAAGAATCTGGCCTAAACTTAAAACATGCTGCGAAAATATTAATAATAGCAAACCTGGTTTCTTACAGTCAAACTTTGGCTCTTTATTGGTTTTGCCCATCGGTTTAAAATATGAGGTATGTATAAACAAACAGAAAGGAGACGGCGTTGGAAAACCGGGCATACCCTTACCTGCTGGCCCTTATTACCATGTTCTTCTGGGGAATAGCCCCTGTATTTGGAAAATTAGGCTTAGCTAAAGTAAGTCCCTATATAGCCTTGGTATTTAGAAGCCTGGTAGTAACCGTAATACTGCTAATAGTAATTCTGGTACGGGGGGAGCTAAGACAGCTGGCAGCTATTGACTTAAAAAGTGCAACCTTTATAGGGCTGGAGGGTATCATGGCCTCCCTGCTGGGTCATTTTGCCTATTATTATGCCCTTAAGCTGGGAGAAACCTCCAGGGTAGTACCAATTACCTCCGCCTTTCCGATTGTTACATTGGCAGTAGCTGCAATATTTTTAACAGAAAAAATTACCATGGTTAAAGGGGCAGGAGCAGCTCTAATAATAGCGGGGCTCTTGCTGCTCAGGTGGTAGGGCTAAGTAATAAGGCTTATGGCTTGGCCCTGCTTTATTTTTCTCAGCTGCCCTATATCTTTCTGTCTAGCTATATGTCCCACTACCGTAACCGGTCCTGCCGCCCGGGGACGGTGGTCTGTGCTGGCAGGGGTAGGGCCAAAAAATATGCATAACGCCTGTCCGGGGGGCCAGAAAGCAATATCCCCTACTTCCAGCAGCTCTTTTCCCTGCTCCAGCCTTGCATCAAGTGGTATTGGAAAGTAGATTTCACCGCCCCATCTCTGTACCTTTGCCTGGAGGGGAAGTATGGAAAGCAGCTGCAAAGCGGTCCCTGACCGGTTAAGCCTAAACCTTATTTTTACTCCCCCGCAGCATACAAATATAATATTTTCCATAGTGTAATTTATTGTATTGATTTTGACCTAAATCAACAAATAAAAAATAAATAAAAATTGGTTGAATTACCTTTTGAAATTATGTATATTACATTAATGTATCTAAGGTTGAAATTAATTAAAATCGGAAGAAAGGTTGTAAATGGAAGTAAGAATAGATGAAGAACTTTGTACCGGTTGTGGTCTTTGTGAAGAAACCTGCCCTGATATTTTCAAAATTAATGAAGATAAGGACATAGCTGAAGTAATCAAGACTGATTATGATGAAAGCGACGAAGAGTGCATCCAGGAAGCAGAAGAAAGTTGTCCTACCGAAGCTATTATCGTTGACTGATAAAGCTTGGGATAAACTCTACTAATGTTTTTAATAGCCCTGCTGCTGGCAGGGCTATTTTTATTAATACTCAGACCTGCAGGCCAGCCAGTCCCTTACTATTAGCGACAAACCGCCCAAGCCAAAAATTACAGCAGCCAGCCTGGCCAGCCACCCTAATACTGGTATGGCAAAAACTATAGCTATTATGGCCAGGCCTACCAAATAAGCCAAAACTTTCCATCCATAGTTATCAAAGGAAACAGAAGAACGGGAAAATATGGATCGGCCCAGCAAATAGGCTAAAAAGATAGTACTGGCATAGATGAAAACCAGATAGATAATTACCAGTAATGCATTTAAGGCCATCAGCATCAATCCTATTCCAGACCCGATCAAAGTCATTACCAGAACTACAGATACTATAAGAATAACCAGCACTGCCAAAGGCAGCCCAAACAATACAATGGCTCCTATACCAGCACTAATGCCCAGACTGGAGAACATTCTCTGGTTAAATTTCTCAAATACCCGGGGCCAGGCCAGTATAAGCAAAATACCTAATACAAACAGACTGATAAAGGACGCTACCTTACCCCCAATATAAGTGGCGGTAAACAAGGCCAAGGGAGTCCTGCCTAACCCTCTTAACCAGCCAGAGGCGGCTTTTTCCATCATCTGGAAATTTATTTCTCCCCCAATATCAGCATCAGGTGCAATATCTGCAGGCCGGGCTGAAGCATAAGTAAGATCGCCCCCAATTTCTGCCCCGGGCAATATAGTTAAATGATCCACGTCCCCTATTATCACCTCACGGCCAATTTTTCCTCCAATGATGATATCGCCGCCACTGGCAAATACCCGGTCAGCCACCTGTCCATCAATACGCACCATTACTCCGGTTACTGCCAGATCTCCTCCTATATAGGAGTCCTCACCAATAGAAATCCTGCCCCCGGCTACCATCAAATCGTCTTCGATGCTGGAGTCAATGAGCACCCTGCCTCCTGCTATGCGGGCATCATCTCCAATACTTCCCCCTATCCTTAAATCGCCCCCGGCAGCCATCAAGTCCTGGCCTACATTGCCTTGAACCAATATCCTGGTTCCGGCAGCCGCCAGGTCATTTTGCACATCTTCCTGTAAAATTACTGAGCTGCCAAAAACATAAAGGTCATCTGCCACTGGATTACTAATGGTTATGGACTCATCACCTTGAAACGAAAAGGCAAACACAAATACCAGGCATGCAGACAAGCATAAGATTGACCCCAGGATAATAATT
Source organism: Actinomycetota bacterium (assembly GCA_028698215.1). NCBI lineage: Bacteria > Bacillati > Actinomycetota > Actinomycetota bacterium. The sequence continues at coordinate 67,331 of JAQVDY010000001.1, forward strand.
GATTTTTGTCTCATTTTAATTCACTTCCCTCAAATCAATTGAACTTTTTTATAAGTTTAATACTACTGGGTAATACAGTAAAGAGGCACGGGGGGCATAAACAAGAAAAAATTATTTTTCTATAGAATTTTTTTTCAATCTCTTTTATTATTACTAAAACTTTATTATTTATCCTTTTTGGCAATATATGTATTTTATGCTAGTAATCGAAGTTTTAGCAGGTTTATCCCTGTTTATATTTGGCATAAACCGACTTAGTACCAGCCTACAGAAGATTACTTCCAATAAACTTAAGTCCATTATTAACCTGGTAGCCAAGAGATCGTGGTCAGCCCTGCTGGTGGGGCTTTTTACTACGGTAATCATACAGAGCAGCAGCGCCACTTCGGTAATGACAGTGGGATTTGTAAATGCAGGCCTGCTGACCCTCAAACAAGCTATAGGTATAATCATGGGAGCCAATATTGGTACCACCATTACCGCCCAGATTATCTCTTTTAATATTGAGCTAATTTCCTTGCCCATGATTATCATTGGTTTTTCTTTCTACTTTTTTGGGCGTAGGAAAAGATATAAAAATATTGGTACAGCCATACTGGGACTGGGCCTTTTATTCCTGGGCATGACTATCATGAAAGAAGCTTTGGGCCCCTTGAGAACCAACCAGGCCTTCAAAGACTTCTTATTAATATTTAGCAGGAACCCTTTCCTGGGAATTATAGCTGGTATTGCCTTAACCACGCTGCTGCAGAGCAGCTCTGCTACCATCGGCCTTCTTATTGCTTTAGCCAGCCAGGGCCTGATGCCCATTGAAGCCGCCATACCCATACTGCTTGGAGACAATATTGGTACCTGCTCCACAGCCCTGATTAGTTCCATGAAAACTACCATTACCGCCAGGCGTACCGCTTTTTCCCATTTGATGTTCAACCTGGTGGGAACAGTCATATTTGTAATTCTGCTTTATGGTTTCCGCCTGCAGAACTTCATAGTTAACATAAGCGGAGATGATATATCCCGTCAAATTGCCAATATCCATACCGGATTTAATTTGATTACTACCGCAGTGTTGTTTCCAGCCCTGGGTCTTTTTGAAAAAACAGTTACCAAGATATTTCCAGGAAAAGACGTGGTTATCAACAAGAATGCCCTCTTTTTGGATCCCCGTCTGATAGCTACCCCGGCCATAGCCTTGGAACAGACTAAAAAAGAGGTGGCCCGGGTCACCAGAATTACGCTGGAGATGCTAAAACTTTCCAGGGAAAGGCTCCATAACTCCAGGGCCGTCATAGAAGAGAAAGTACTGGACAGGGAAGCAGCAGTAGACAGCATAACTGAAGACATAATCCGCTATCTTACCAAAATATCCCAGAAATCCCTTAATGCCACCCTTTCTAGGGAATTGACCGGTTTTTTGCATATGGCCTATGATTTGGAAAGGGCAGCCGACCACTGTGAAAGCATACTCTATTTATCCCTGGTAAAGGAAGAAAACAAGATGAGCTTTTCCAGTGTAGCCCAAAAAGAGCTGAATTCAGCTTTTGACAAGACAGAGCAGATGTTTGCTTCCCTGCTGAACGGGCTGGAAGAAAACCAGCAGGCTTTGCTGGATTGTGATGATATAGAGGAAGAAATAGATTCCATAGTGGAAAAAGTAAGGGCCAATCACTTAAAACGGCTTCAGGAAGGTAGCTGTATGCCTCTATCCGGGGTGGTATTTGCAGACATAATACTTCACCTGGAAAGAATCGGGGACCTCTTGCATGGAGTTTCCAGAAACCTTAAAGAATAGTAACTGCTTACCTCTTTTATGGTTTTATTGTAAAATCTTAACTGCCATGAAAACTTTTTCTATTACAGTCATGAATCAGGAAGGGCTGCATGCCCGGCCGGCCTCCAGGCTGGTACAGCTTTGCCATAGCTACAGCTCCCAAATTAATATCAGCTTTAACCACACACAGGCTAATGCCAAAAATATTACTGAAGTACTAAGCCTGGGCGTAGAAGACGGCGATACCATAGAAATAAGTATTGAGGGACAAGATGAGCTGGAAGTTTTCCAGCAGCTTTCTGCTTTTTTTAAAAATAAAATTACCAAATTGAAAAACTACTGACCATGGAAGTTATAAAAGGGATAATCGCTTGCCGGGGATGCGTCATAGGCAAAACCCTGGTAACCGAAACCGTACATAAAAGAGAAAAAACCTTGCTTCAGACCCTGTCTAAAGAATTCTACGACTTGGATATAGAAAATGTAGAAAAAATAGAAGTTTTAAAAAAAGACCTGGACCAAAAAAAACTTAAGCATGGGGATATTCAGGCAGAAATAGACCGTTTCCGCCTAGCCATTAAATCGTCCCGGCAGACCTTGGTGGAAGCTAAGGGCAAGCTAAAAAAGAATATAAGTGAAAAATTTTCTGAAATAATAGATTTTCAGATATTGGCCCTGAAAGATACCAACATATTTGATAAGGTTATCCAGATTATTGGTGACTACCGAATATCTGCATATTTGGCCCTGTCCATAGTATTTAACGAAAGAATTGAGCTGCTTAAAAGAAACAAAAAAGAAAAATTTAAAAACCGCATTTACGACCTGATAGATCTCTACAACCGGCTGGTGGGCTACCTTAAACCCACTGCCCAGGAAAATACCAGTCTTGCAGGTAAAAAAGGCCAGGCTCCCCTAATATTGATTACCAATAATCTTTTTCCTACAGATTTGGCAGAAATAAACTTTGACCGGATTAAAGGGATTGTGAGCCAAAAGGGGAGCCTGGAGTCACATACCTCTATTTTGGTAAAATCCATTAAAATCCCATACCTGATACAAGCAGAAAGCCAGGTCAACCATATTAAAAATAACCAGACCGCCATACTGGACGGCTATCTGGGTATACTAATATTAGATCCTGATCCTGCTACCCTGCAAAAATACCAGGATTATTGCTTTCCTGCCAGCCACCTGGAAATAGCCAGCCAGAAAATTAAGTCCCGGCTGCCGGTGATGGCCAATATAAATTCTGCCAGGGAAGCCCTGGAAGCCAAAAAAATGGGAGCAGAAGGTATAGGGCTGTTCAGGACCGAGCTGTCTATCCTTAATGGAGACATGGGCCTGACCCTGGAAAAACAATACCAGAACTACAAGACCATTCTATCTGCTTACGGCAAACAGCCTGTTACCTTAAGGATGCTGGACTTGAGCGGGGATAAGCAGGCATTAATAAATCTATTATATAAACAATCTTTTAATAGGGAAGAGATAAAGCCTAAAATAAATGAAATACTGAAGATACAGCTGGAGGCCATGCTTATGGCCAGTGTTTGCGGCAATCTGTCAATATCCCTGCCTATGGTATCTAAACCGGAAGATATTATTAATTTTAAGCAGATACTGGCCGAAGCCCAGCAAAAGCTAATCCAGAAAGGTATCAAATTTAAATCTGATATACCCTTAATAGCCATAATAGAGGCTCCGGCATCCATATTTTCCCTGGACTATATCCTGGCTAATACCCACAGCATCAGCATAGGCACCAATGACTTGTTTTCCCTAAGCTTTGCTGCCAGCAGGTTTAACCAAACCGGCACCAATGAACAAAACTTCTTATATCAGCCCACCCTGAAGATGCTCCGGTTCATTATAGAAGAGGCCAAGAAATATAAAAAACAGGTTACCGTATGCGGGGAAGCTGCCTCGCATCCCTACTATATTCCCTTGCTGATAGGAATGGGGATAAGCGGTTTAAGCGTGGGCTTGAGGAATTATTTTAAAGTGAAGGATATGCTCAAATTGCTGGATATAAAAAAATGCGCCCAACTGGCCAGGGAAACTGCCGCCCTGGAAACCAAGCCGCAGATAGAAAAACTGATAAAATCCTACCTGCCTGAAAGCGGATTTAACCAGACTTGATATTTTCCCTTAACTGTTTTAGGTAAACCGCCATATCCGGTGCATTACATAAAGAAGTGCCCATAACCAATACCGTGGCCCCGGCATAAACCGCCCTGGAAGCTGTGTCCAGGCCAATGCCTCCATCTACCTGTATTTCTATCCGCTTCTTTTTATCCTGCTGGAGCTGGTAATTTTCTACCAAGCCTGACACTTTGGCAATTTTATCCTCCATAGCGGGAATAAACTGCTGTCCCCCAAACCCGGGATTGACTGTCATCACTAAAATCAGGTCCAACTGGTCCATTACATGTTCCAGGCAATAAATGGGAGTAGAGGGATTTAAGGCCACCCCTGCTTTTATGCCGGCCTTATTTATACGGGCCAGGGTATGCTGCAAATGGGGACATACTTCCGCATGAACCGTAATAAGATCGGCCCCGCTCTCTATAAAGGAATCAAGCAGGCAGTCAGGATTATCCACCATCAGGTGTACATCAAAAAACAAGCTGCATTTTTCCTTTAGGCTTCTTATCACATAAGGGCCAATAGAAAGATTGGGTACAAAGTGGCCGTCCATAACATCCAAATGGAGCATGTCGACTCCGGCCTGCTGAGCCTGGTTTAAAGATTTAGACAGGTTAAAAAAATCACAGTTAAGTATGGAAAAGGAAATTTTTAGATTATCCATGGAGTCCTTTCAGTCCCTTAACAGGTCAATTAGTTTTTGTTTAGTCTCATCCAGCTCGTTTCCGGTTATAAAAGGTATCCCGCTAACCTGGGGCTTGGAAATCTTGGGGGGCAGCTGGGTAGTAGATATAACTATATCTACATCCTGATAAAGGTTTTCAATATCAGCAGCCTTGCATTCAATTATTTCTGCGTCTTGCCTTATTTCATCCAGTATATTCCTAACTTCCTGGGCAATAAAAGAACTGGCTACTACCCCTGTTCCACATGAAACTAAAATCCTTCTTACCTTATATGGCAATTATTAACTCCAGTTTAAATGTTACTGGCTACATTTTAATGTATTGTTTAAAAATTCAAAAGCAAAATCGGATTAAATTTGTAAAAACATTAAATTCTGATATAATTTTCCCGTAATCAGGTTAGATTGACAATATATTTTAATAAATTTTCAAGGATAGGTGTAATTCCTTACCGGCAGTATAGTCTGCAACCCTTTAAAAAGGCTGACTTAGTGAAATTCTAAGACCGACAGTTAAAGTCTGGATGAGAGAAAGTTTATGACTTAATTTAAGCCACAGATTTTCTCTGTGGCCTTTTTTATTATGGAAACAAATAATTTTACATTACAAGACAAAAAATATATGGAGCTGGCCTTGCGCCTGGCGGAAAAAGGCCGGGGTAAAACCAGGCCTAATCCTATGGTGGGAGCAGTAATAGTAAAGAATAATGAACTTATATCTACCGGTTACCACCGGAAGGCAGGGTTACCCCATGCAGAAGTAGAAGCAGTGTCCGCCGCCAGGCAGCCCCTGGCCGGGTCCACCATGTATGTAACTTTGGAGCCCTGTAATATTTACGGCAAAACGCCTCCCTGCACCGACCTTTTAATTAGGGAAGGATTTTTCGAGGTGGTAATTGCCTCCCCTGATCCTAATCCCAGGGTAAACAATAAAGGCATAGAAAAACTAAGGGCAGCCGGAATAAAGGTAAAGGTGGGATTGTTGGAACGTCAAGCAGCCAGGCAGAATGAAGAATTTTTTAAAAATATGAAAACCGGCCTTCCCTGGGTTACCCTTAAGGCAGCAGCCAGCCTGGACGGCAGGATAGCTGCTGCATCCGGGGATTCAAAATGGATAACCTCGGAAAAATCCCGGCTTCAAGTCCAAAAGTTAAGGAGGGAGGCAGGCTGTGTGCTTACCGGAATAGGAACCGTGGCTGCCGATGACCCTTATCTTTTCCCCAGAAGTTCTTTGGATAAACCAATACCGGCAGGCGGACTTGACCATTTCAAGCGGGTGATACTAGACCCTGAATTAAAATTGAAGCTGGATTCTAATCTGGTTAAAACCGCATCAGCGGTAAATACCATAGTAATTACTGCTGTCGGGGCCACTCCTAAAACAAGGCAGCTGGGCCAAAGGGGAATAGAAATAGCAGTGATGAAAACCCGCCAGGGAAAGTTTGACATACCAGGGGTATTAGCCCTGCTTTATAAGCAATATGGTATAACCTCCCTGCTGGTAGAAGCAGGAACAGGAATTGCCACCTCTTTTTTAAGGCAAGGCCAGATTGACAAGTACCTTATTTTCCTGGCCCCTTTGTTTCTAGGGGGAGGACATAAGTTTAGTTTATTTGGTGATCTGGGAATAGAAACAGTGGCCCAGGGACCGCAGCTAAAATTTAGCAGTATTAGAAAAATCGATAGAGATATATTAATAACCGCCTACCCTATAAAAGATGTTTACCGGAATAATTAAACAAACAGGAACCATAAGCAAGATAACCGGGCAGCCTTCAGGATCCAGGATCAATGTCTTTTGTCCTGAGCTGGTTTCCAGTCTGGCCATTGGCGACTCAGTAGCAGTAAACGGCTGCTGCCTTACTGTTGAGAGCAAAGACAGGCAAGGCTTTGAGGCCTATATCTCCTACCAGACCCTTAAAAACACTACCCTGGGAAAATTAAGGACAAATGATATGGTAAACCTGGAAGAAGCCCTGCAGGCATCAGACCGCCTAGGGGGGCATATGGTCACCGGACATATAGATGCGGTATCCAGGATATTATCATTGGAGCCGGTAGAGCAGGCTTACCGGATAAAAATTGAACTTAACCGCAGTCTTGACCCCTTTATTGCCCCCAGGGGGTCGGTAGCGGTAGACGGAATAAGCCTTACCGTTTCAGAGAAAAAAGAGAGCTGGTTTGCAGCAGCAATTGTACCCCATACTTTCCATAATACCAATCTCAATACCAGGCAGGCTTCAGCAGAAGTAAATATTGAAGTAGACCTTATAGCCAGGTATGTGGCTAACTTTTTAGGCAGCCGTAATATTAATTCAGACCAATTACTGGAGGAGAAGTTAAAGAAATATGGATTCATGTAATCAAAAACAAGATTTTTCAAAAATTGAACAGGCCATCCCTGATATAAAGAAGGGCAAAGTACTGATTATAGTGGATGACTGCTCGGAAAAAAACGAAGGAGTATTTTTCGTAGCAGCAGAAAAAGCCAGCCCTAAATCTATTAACTTTATGATGACCCATGGCAAAAGCCTTATCTGCCTGGCCACTCCAGCAGAAAGGCTGAAACAGCTAAACATACCCATGATGGTAAGTGACTCCCCCGGCACTGCAATGGCTGCTTTTGCCGTATCCATTGATCTTAAGCACAAGCAGGGTAGCGGGGTATCAGCTGCAGACAGGGCTGCCACCATTAAGGCTTTTACTGAAGCCGGTGCCCGTTCACAGGACTTTGTTATGCCCGGCCATATATTTCCCCTCAGGGCCCAGCCGGGAGGAGTCCTGGCCAGGGCAGGCCATACTGAATCTGCGGTGGACCTTAGCCGGTTAAGCGGACTTTATCCTGCCGGAGTTATCTGCGAAGTTATAAACCAGGAGGGGGAAGTAGCCCTGCTTTTAGACCTGGTGGCTATTGCCCGGGAATTCGGCCTTAAAATAGTTACTATTGAAGAACTGATTAGATACAGGAAAAGAAAAGAAAAACTGGTTGAAAAGGTTTCAGAAATAATACTGCCCACCAAATGGGGGGACTTTAAGGCCCTTACCTACAAATCAACCCTGGACAATGAAACCCATATTGCCCTGGTAAAAGGGGAGGTAAGGGGAAAACCTAATGTACTGGTAAGGGTACATTCCCAGTGCCTGACCGGGGATACATTCGGATCCAAGCGTTGCGACTGCGGCCAGCAGCTGGACAGCGCTTTTAACCAGATTAACCAGAAAGGGGAAGGGGTGCTGCTATATATGGCCCAGGAAGGCAGGGGCATAGGACTATGCAATAAGATGAAAGCATACGAGCTTCAGGATAAGGGTTTGGATACCGTGGAGGCTAATTTGCAGCTGGGATTTGATGCAGACTTAAGAGACTACGGTTTAGGGGCCCAGATTTTGGCTGATTTAGGTTTATCCACCCTGCATCTTATGACCAATAATCCCAGAAAAGTGGTGGGATTGGAAGGTTACGGCTTGAAAATTACCAAAAGAATCCCCATACAGATAACTCCCAACCTCAATAACCAGCGCTACCTTGCTACCAAAAAAACAAAGTTAAACCATTTATTAGACTAGAGAAAGGCTGTTAGATATGAAAAAAATAGAAGGAAACCTGGATGCAGGAAAATTAAAAGTGGCTATTATTGCCAGCCGTTTTAATGAATTTATAACTTCAAAGCTTCTGGATGGGGCTGTTGACTGCCTGATCCGCCATAACTGTCCTGATGGCAATATTGATCTAATATGGGTACCGGGGGCCTTTGAGATGCCTTCAGCTGCTAAACTGGTAGCCGCTTCCGGCAAATACCAGGCTGTCATATGCCTGGGTGCCGTAATAAAGGGAGGCACTTCCCATAACCAGTATATTGCTAATGAGACAGTTAAAGGAATTGCCAAAATAAGCCTTGATTATGATTTGCCCATAGCTTTTGGGGTAATAACCCCTGATACCCTGGAACAAGCTATTGAAAGGGCTGGCACCAGAATGGGTAATAAAGGTTGGGAAGCTGCTCTCAGCGCCATTGAAATGGCCAATTTGATGCCTAAATTGAAATGATGCTTAAAAGATAGAAGCGCTTAATGGCAATCAAGCGCTTCTATCTTAATGTTATGTTTAAATACCGGCGGTTTTAACCAGCTACCAGTTTTTCAGCCAGATCTACTGCACTGGAGGCATCAGGCGCATAACCGGCAGCACCGATGGAATCTGCATATTCCTGGGTAAGAGGCGCTCCCCCTACCATTACTTTTACCCCTTTAGTATCGTCATCAGCAGAAAGGGCCTGGATAATATCTTTCATTACCGGCATAGTAGTAGTTAAGAGAGCAGAAAGCCCTACTACCTTTACTCCATTTTTCTTAACTTCTTCTACAAACTTTTCCGGTGCAACATCCACACCAGCATCTATTACCGTAAAGCCTCCTCCTTCCAGCATCATTCCTACCAGGTTTTTTCCAATATCATGGAGGTCTCCCTGTACAGTACCAATCAGTACCGATCCTCTGGAGGGGGCGCCCGATTCGGTTAATAGAGGCTTAATTATATCCATGGCAGCATGCATGGCTCTGGCAGCAATCAATACTTCAGGTATATACATCTCATTAGCCTTAAATCTCTTGCCTACTACATTCATTCCCGGAACCAAACCTTCGTTTAGAATATCAGTAGCTTCCACACCATTTTCTACTAGTTTTTGGGTAAGCTCTTTGCTCTTGACATTGTCGCCTGCGATGATTGCGTCGGCCAAGTCTTGATACTGTGCCATATCTATGCTCCTTTACTCGGATTATTTTTACTCGTGCAGGGCACGAGGTTGATATATATAATAACAAAATATTGAAAAAAAAAAAATTAATGTGTTTAGCTGTCTTGACTTGATTATAATTAATAAGTAGTATATAAGCACTTAGAAAAAATACCAAGACTATATGCCAATAAGCTCAAAAGAAAGTTTGAACAACTTACATAAGTCAGTTACCAATTGTAAGAAATGCAGCGAGCTTGTTAAAAGTAGAAAACAACCCGTTCCCGGCATCGGCGCCCCCAATGCCAAGATAATAATTATAGGTAATTATCCTACTGCCCAAGGCGCAGAAAAATCAGGAAGGCCCTACAGCGGTGACAGCTCGGGAGAATTTATTAGAAGGATCCTAAATGAAGTGGAACTATCCCTGGAAGAGGATACCTATCTTACCTACCTGGTTAAATGCGTACCCCGGGATGGAGACATCCTGAACCTTAAACCGGAATATATAAATAATTGTATCCATTATTTTAATGAGGAAATATCCATCACCACCCCCCATATCATCGTGTCTTTGGGGCTTAAGGTATCTAATATAATTCTGAAGCATTTCTTTTCGGTAGAGACGGAATATGAAGACATAAACCAGATACATATGAGGGTATTTGAAAATCCCTCTTTTAAGCTGGTCCCTTTTTACAGCCCCCATGATGTGATGGTAAAAAAGAGGGTAAGTGAAGAGAAGTATACTGAGGATTTCCGTTCCCTGGCCAAGGTACTAAAAATAGTTTAATTTTCTACCAGGTATACCTTTATTTTTCTTCTTCCGAACCGGTAACATTCTTCCAAAGATTCAAAACCTAAATCTATCCTGTCACCTTTAACCCAGCCTCCTGTATCTGCTGCCAGGGCTTCTCCATATCCTGGTATATACAGCCTGGTGCCTAAAGGTATCACTTTGGGATCTACAGCCACTATGCCATGTTTTACCCTTAGCCCGATAGCGGTTATTCCATTTCCATTGGGCCCTCCGCCTCCAGAATAATAAGCGGTAGCTACCATATCCCATTCTCCTACCAGGTTTAAACCGGGTGGCTGGACCTGGGCTATCCTTCTTTTAATCTCGGAAAGCAAGGTAGCCACTTCAGACCTTTCCCCCTTTACTTGTTCCAGAAGAGCCTGGTTATGGGCAATGCTTTGCTCCAGCTGCTGCTGTTCTTCTAAAACCCTTTGCCTGGTTTGTTCTACCTCTATCTTTTTTTCCTCGGACTTCCTTGATACCCGGTCAAACTCTTCCCTTTCATAACGGTATTCCTGAATCAGTTCTGCATCCCTTTCCATAATATTTTTAAATAAATATAGGTTATTTATAACTTCGTTTAAGCTCTTGGCCGATAAAATAAATTTGGTTACATCATCATTGCCGTACTTATAGGTATACACCATTCTTTCCATCAGCAGTTCCTGCCTGAGCTTTAGGCTTTCCTTGAGCTCTTTTCTTTTCTGATAAAGGTCCTCCAGCTGTATCTCAAAATTTTCCAAATCCTGGTTTAAGGCCTGAAGCTGCTCCTGGTTTACCTGAACCTGTGTTTCAGAAGCTACTATCTGTTCCAGCAGGGCTTCCTCCTCTGAGCTTAGCTGGGACATCCTTTCCCCCAGCTCATTTAAAGTAATGGCTTCCAAATCAGATGGCAGGCATAAGGGGATGGCCCCCGCAATAACTGCAGTTAGGGCCAGCAACGCAGCCGTTTTAATTTTTAGTATATAATGCTTATGCATATGTACTATTTTAATATAGTTGTACCTATTTTTACAAAATTAAGATATAAAAAGCAAACATTGCAAATGCAGGGCAAAAAAATTATCATTAAAGACTGCCATGAAAATTTTACTGGTAAGCGACAAAGTAATTGATTTCCTGTATAGTCCGGTCATTGCTGACAAGATGTCAGACATAGATTTGATAATTTCCTGCGGTGATTTGCCTACCTCTTATTTGGAATATATGGTTACCGTATTAAATAAGCCTCTCTATTATGTATTTGGAAATCACCATAAAGAAAAAATATGGTCTGAAAACGGCCTTAAGAGCAATATGCCCCAGGGATGTATTAACCTGGATAACAAAATAATTGATTTTAAGGGGCTGCTCCTGGGAGGGTTGGAAGGTTCTTACCGGTACAGCGGAGGAAAGCATCAGTATTCCGAAAGGGAAATGTGCCTTAAGACCTGCCGTTTAAAACCCAGGATGTATATAAATAAATTATTAAAACACCGGTACCTGGATATTCTGGTGACCCATGCCCCTCCTCTAGGAATACATGACGGAAAGGATCTTTGCCACCGGGGCTTTAAATGCTTTAATGATTTTATTCAGAAATACAAGCCGAAGTATTTAATCCATGGGCATGTACACCTTTACGGAGTAGACAACTACTGGATGACCGAGGTAAACAACACCACAGTGATAAATGCTTACGGGTACAGGGTAATTGAGGTTTAAGCATGCAATTGTATTCGGATAGTGGTTCCACTGAAGCTTTCGATAAGGCCAGGTTTCTATCCCTGCTGGGAGACCTAAAATCTCTGTTTACCAGGGAAGAAAACCGCCTGCTTTCTTTTGACAGTTTCAGCCGGAAACTCAATTTAAAAAACCAGAGGTACCTGGGTATTAAAGCAGTCCCTACCCGGGCTATTGTAGGCAGTGTAGACCGTTACCTGGATTTTGACCGCCGTTTTTTACCCCGGAAGGCCCATTTGGAAACCAGGTGGAGCAACATCTATAAGGCTTATTCACGGTTTGAGAATTTACCTTTGGTAAAGCTATATAAGGTGGGCGAACTTTATTTTGTAGTAGATGGAAACCACCGGGTAAGCGTAGCCAAAAATATAGGAACCGAATTTATAGATGCAGAAGTAATAGAATTTTTAACCAAGTTTCCAGTTACCCGGCAGATGGATCCCAAAGACCTGTTTATTCTCACTGAAAGAGAGAACTTTCTACAGTTAACCGGCCTTGTTGAGAGCAGGCCCCAGATAAAAATAAGGTTAACCATACCTGGAAAATATGAGGTTCTTTTAGACCAGATTGGCCAGTTCAGGGAAGCTTTTAATCTTAAACAGAACAGCAAACTGGATTTTAAGCAGGCTGCTGCCCTGTGGTATGACCAAGTCTATGAGCCGGCATTGGAAAAAATTGAAGAATCCCATATTGTAGACCGGTTTGGCCAAAGGACTAAATCAGATCTTTTGGTATGGATATATGAGCACCAGCAGCATCTTAGAAAAAAGTATGGCCAGGATATACAATGGTCTCAGGCCATGGATCACCTTTCAGGCAAATATGGTAATAACTTATGGGGAAAAGCCCGGGCTTTCTGGATTAAGCTTTTCAGTAAGCGTCCCGCTGGGGATAACGGTAATGGCCAGTAATAATTTCTTTGCCCAGTATGTCCTGCTCACAGGTATATCCAGGCTCAACATAATTATAGATAACCTTGGGCACCCCGCTGCGGGTGGTGCTGTCTGATATAATCCCGGCATTATCAGTATAACCATCCTTGTCCATGTCAAAAAATACCACATCCCCGGGAAGCCACTGGCTCAAGTTTTGGTCCTGGGCTGGGTCAAACAGGGTAGTTAAAACCTGGGCATTCCGCCTGAAAAATACTTCCAGATTCTGGATACGCCTGTAATCTATGTCAGGGTCGCTGTAGCTTTGGTTCCATATGGCCTTTAATGGATACTGGTCAAAATTTTCACTTATATCCTTATAAACAAGCTCCCTTAAGTCAAACCCGGCTTCCCAAAAAGCCCTGGCAATAATATCAGTAGGCAGCGCTAAGTCCGGGGGAGGATCCCCGCCCTGGTAATAATTGGCCTCATCGGGAAACAGCATTATATTTTTGGCCTTATTTTCCAACTGTTTTTGGGCACCGAGCAGTATATCCTTTTGGTCGTTTATACCATCCCCGTCAGCGTCACTTTCAATACCGGTATTTTCCATATCAAAAACACGGTACCGGGGCAATATATCTGTTACAGCAGTAGGCGGTTCATATTCAGCCTTAAAGGGGAGCTCCCTAATGCTGAGCACTATTCCCAGCACAATTATTAATATCAGTATGATTAGGAGAAAGTGCTTTATATTAAACCTTTTATGTTCCTGATTGGTTTCCATCTTTACACAGGCGGTTTTAGAAACCCGGGATTATTAATACTGATTGAAGTTGCCGGGATTAGCCCTGCCAGTTCCAGCAGGCCCCAAATACCCATAGCCAATATCATCAGGGTAAACAGGGTTATATACACATAATAAGCATGGTGATAATAAACATTATTCCGGATACTGCCTTGCTTTTTCCTAAACATGAATACCAGCAGCCTAACCGTATTGGCCGCTATAAGCAGGAAAGCAGCAGCAGTTGCTGCCAATGCTATGATACTGTATAAGGGCAACTGCCCTATATGGCCGCCGGCGATAGAATTAACTAGAGGGCCTACCATATGATGGCGCAGCAGGTATCCAAAAGTTCCTGCCATACCCAGCCAGCCCAGCATAATTATTACCAGGTTTACCCCCAGGTAGGTATTCCTGCTAATAAAGCCGGTTAGGCTGTCCAAGGTATCAGGAAGCCGGAAAAATATGGCCCATACCGGTATCAGGCATAAAACCAAATTTAAAATATTGGCCAGTATCAGCCATTCCAGCCTCCCTTGATCTATCAACCCTGCAGATAAAAGGGAAAAACCCAGCAGGGACAAGCCCATAAAGGATAAAAATAAAAATCCCAGTATTCTTTTAATGCTCTTGGTAGACAGGGCACCTATAGCCGGGCCCAGGGTACACAATGCCCCCAGAGCCAGTATAACTGTGGGCAAAACAGTATTTTGGGATAGGTAATAATAAATAACCTCCCTAAATTTTAGCAGGATTATAAAGCCTGCCGGCAGATAATAGAACCAAATGAAAGCAGAGGCCATGCTGCTGGTCCTCTTCACCAGTTTTAGGTACTGCCCGTGCAGGGGATAAAATGACATAAATATCAGCAGTGAACCCATTATTAATATAAAGCTTATGGCATAAAAGGGGCTAAATGCTGAACCTGATTCCAGGATCTGCTGTAAATTCTTAAAATCGGTTACTGAATAAAGATAAGAAAATCCAACCAGCATCAGCAGCAGCGAAAACAAGGAACTTAAAAAGAACCTGATTATATAGGGGCTTTCCGATTTTCCTCCTGCTCCTGAGACCAGCTGGAAATTGCCTAATACAAACAGGGACCAGGCCACCAATATGGCCAAGAAGTTTCTAGATAAGATTAAAAACAGCAGGGAGGCCAGGCTGAATAAAAAGATGATAATCATCTTGGTAAAGTTATCCTGTTTATAGTGGTCTAGGGATAAAAATATAAGCAGGTTTAAAGAAATAAATAAAACCAACATTATCTCAGACAGGTGTATAGCTCCAAAAGCAACCACCATGCTGGTAAACACACCCCGCTGGATAAAACTATATATTACCAGAAAACCAGATGCCAATATGCCTGCTAATGATATACCTATGGATAGCTTTTTAGCCCAGGGCCTGGCAGAAAGGCCAAAAAAAATGTTGATAATTATAGCTATGCCTATAACCGCTACCGCGTAAGTGGAATTAAAATTAGTCTTTAAATATTCCCATACTGCCATCAGCTCTTATCCTCTCCCCACCATGCACTAAAGCCCCATTCCCAAAAATTTAATTGCTGCCATACTTCTGCTTTATCCCTCTCCCACAGGGTATAAGCATAAAACAGAATCATAAACAGCAGCATATATACCGGAATTAGCCCCAGCATCAAGAAGGTCTTGTCCCATAATGAACCCTGGTATAAAAAATAGGAGAAAACCAAAAAATTTATCACTGCAGAAAAAATAATTATCTGCAGGCTCCATAGTATCCTTACCAGGCCTTTAAAATAGGTAAGGGCAAACAATCCCCATAAAAACAAGAAAAAACTTGCATACACCAGTATTATTAGATTCAAACTTATGGCCTCCGTTTATCCAGCATTAATATAAACCACACCAGGGTGACAAAAATAGCCCCCATAAACATCACTATCAAGATGTAATAATTGGTAAAATACTCCCTGGCAATATCAATAAAATTCATGATGGTAATATTTTCCACCGGCTCCCAGCCTGCCACCACTGGTGCTGAACTGTTATAGAACCAGTAGCCCAGGCCTATTACTGCTATTGCTGCCCCTCCCAATTCCCAGGGCCTTAATCCTGCAGGCAAGTCCTTTGGTATTTGATGATAAAAATAATAAGTCATAATATATACAGGCAGCAGAAGCACTGCCAGCATCAACACAAATACCCCCGAAAAAAGCAGCAGGGAAAAAGCAGATACCAGTAGTATTAAAAAGAAACTTATAATTAGCCTGGTCCTGCCGTCTTCTAACGAAACTGCCAGCACTGAAATAACGGCTATAGCCATAATAAGTGCCAGCTGCAGGTTGTTAATTATTAATTGAGTCATTTTATTTAGACCAAAAATCCCTGATTACAAAATCTGCCTGCTTCACCAAATCCAGTTTCTCTACTACCAGCTGCTCCCTTTCGTATTCAGCAAGCTGATAACGGTAAGACATCTCCAGGGAATTCCTGCCGCAGACTTCTACGCAGTTTCCGCAAAAAATGCACCGTCCTGAATCCAGGTAGAATTCTTCCAGCACCAAATTTCCCCGTTCATCCCTTTCCCTTTTTATGCTTATGCATTTTTGGGGACAGGCTTGTTCACATTGGCCGCAGGCTTCGCACACTATCTCCAGGCTATCCGGATCCAGCCTAAGGTGAAGCATCCCCTTGCTGCCTTCCGGTATAATTATTTTTTCCCTGGGGTAATTTACCGTTACCGGCCTGGAAAATACATTTCCAAAATTTTTAAAGAAATTTTTAATAATCTTTATCATATCCAACCATATATATTCCTGATTATTAGAAAAGCCAAGGTCAACCCAAAATTGAACAGGGATACCGGAACCAAAAATTTCCAATTAATATCTACTATATATTTATAGCTGTCAATCTCAGGCATGGCTTTATCCACCAACATAATAATTCCCAGCATAATATAAAATTTAACTATTAAGAACAGGTTGCCGTCAATTAGGTGCAAATCAAGCCAACCGCCCAGAAAAAAGATATTCATCAAAACTATAATACAGAATACTATCATATATTTGGAAAACCTGTGTATGGCCAGGGGAAGGCCGGATCCTTCCACTTCAATACTCCTACTGGAAAGGGCTGAGCCCTTTCTGGTAAGCCCCAGCACTTTTAGCAGCAGTACCGCCGCTATTAATACCACCAAGAACCCCAGGGGCTGCTGAACAATATTCCAGTAGTCATATTGCTGGTTTACCAGTTCCTTTAAATCCATAGTCTGGTTAACCATAATTACTGAAAGAAAGCTGACTGCTGCTGGAATAAGCAGGGAAGCTGCCATTGCCGCTTGACGGAAAATATTTTCTGAAATCCGGCTGTGCCTGGAATTAGCAGCCAGTACCTGTACTGCCAGCATTGCCCATAAAAAGAACAGGGCTATCAAAAACCCCGAATCTATATCCAGAATGAAAATATGGGAGGTCAATGGTACAAAGGACCACAAAAGAAGTGATAACAGAAAAAGTATGATATCCCAGATCCCAATCCTGCTTTCCTTGGAAAGGTATTTCAGCAGTTTAAAATAAGGGTAGCCAATGCTGCCTGCCTTGGTAAGGGTAAAGCCCCTCCTCGATTCCGCCCTAGCCGGTATTTTGGATATAAGATAAGAGCAGATATAAAGGTTTATACCCAGGGTTAGCAACATATACAATACTCTTTTTAGGGTCAGCCACATACTAACTCCACCTGTTTCTCATAATTTCTCCCCCGCTTATATCCAGGCTGGCCATAATCAGGGGTATGTCTTCTACCAGTTCGCCTACCAGAATTTTTTCCGCCGCTATTAAACTGTTAATAGAAGGACCCATTACGGCCAAGGCATCCAGATTCTGATGGCCAGTTTCCATATAAATATGGAACATTCCGTGAGGACATTCTACACTGGAAAGATAGGACCGGAAAGGAAGACCGGCTATGTTGAACCTGCTGACCACCTTTATTTCCTCTTCGGGGATGTGGTTTATGCCATGATTTATAATTCTTAGTGACTGATAAATTTCCTTAAACCTGACAGTAACTCTTTCCAGTGCATCTCCCTGCCTTCCCAGGGGAGTGGTAAATGATACTCCCTCATACAGCAGGTACCCCGAATCTTTGCGCAAATCCTTCCTTACCCCTGCTGCCCTGAGATTGGGGCCGGTTAATCCATACTGCATAGCCTGTTCCCGGCTTATTATCCCTTTTGATTGCAGACGGTTAAATACCAGTATATTTTCCAGCATGCTTAGTTCTAAAGCCCGGATCTTATGCAGCAGTTCCGGCAGGGCCTTCTTTACCATTAACAGTTTTTCAGGGGTGATATCTTTTCTAACCCCTCCAATACGGATAAAATTGGGAAGCAGCCTGGCACCGGTTATGGTTTCCATTAGCTTTAGTACCTTTTCCCGTTGAATTGCGACCTGACTGCCCATAATATCATAACCAACAGCTTCCAGCACCCGGCCCAGGTATCCCAAATGGCTGCATATCCTGGAAAGCTCACATATAATCATCCTTATGGCTTTTACCCGGTTGCCTACTTTTATTTCCAGTATTTTTTCCAAACCCTGGCACAGGCAGAGCTCAGGAAATATTCCAGCATCATAATCCAAGACGCCTATGCGGGCGATTACCGATAAAAGATTCCGGTCTTCCAGCAACCCTTTCTGGGATATATGGGCAATTGATGAATCTATATAGGCTTTGCTGACCCGGTCTTCGTCCAGTTTTAAATGAATATCAAAACTGTCCATGCCGGCTGCCGGCTGGCTGTACAGGCTAAAGTTTACCTGACTGGCATCCAGGGGTTTGTGCCGCCGGAAAAATGCTGCTTCCGGAAAATGACCGGTTAAAATTTCTATAAAATCAAAATAACAATTACGGTAACCGCTATCACCCAAAGGGCTTTTTATCAACAGGTTAAAATTGTTTTCATAGGAATACAGCACTATCAGGGCATAGGGCTTGTTGCTTTTCCAGAATAATTTGATGTCTTTGAAGCTATCAATAGAAAATTCCGGCTTGTCTTTTAATACGGTAAGGAAATGATTTAGTTCTGCAAAATCAATTTCACATAACAGGTCTTTGCCCATTTTTTGTATGCTCGGGGTCCGGGGAGCCAGGCTGGAGGCCAGCGCTTGCTCCAATCGGTCCAAATACACAAAATGGGGTGAACCAAATTCTTTTTCATATATGCTGTCTATCATTGCTCCTGCCTGTCTAATAACCTTAACAGGGCATAAATAAATGCTTCCGGGCGGGGAGGACATCCCGGTACATAAATATCAATTGGAATTTCATCGGCCCATGAGTGCGGTTGATGCTGGTTACTTTCCAATATATTGCCGTCAATAGCACAGGTGCCCACCAAAGCTACCCATTTAGGGGAAGCCATCCTTTTATAATAATCTAAAATCCTGGCCTGCATTTGGGGATTGATAAAGCCTTGTATCACCAACAGGTCTGCATCTTCCGGATAAGCCACAAAAGTAGCCCCGAATCTCTCCACATCATATAAAGGACCCTTGGCAGCATAAATTTCATGCTTGCAGCAGCCGAAACCGGCTACCAGTATATTCAGGTTTTTCTTTACGGCTGTTTTCATTTTATTTATCACCGCTAAATATTCTGGATTTTACTACATACACTGCCATCATCACCAAAAGGATTATAAATCCCCCCAGCATGTAGACCGGGCCGCCTAGCTGGAGCGCAGCCATGGCCAAGGCAATATTAGTTACCAGCAGTGCTAACAGCAGCAGGCTTAGAAAAATTAGCCCCAAAGCCATGAGGTTCTTATGGAGCAGATGGCTGAATTTAAACCAGGATGAAGTGTCCAGCAGCTTATCTTTAGAACGTTTGGATAATAGCACCAGTACCAATAGAAGCAGCAGGCCTACTCCTAAAAAAATGAAAAATCTTAATAAATTATCTATATAAGAACCTAATGTATCTCTTAGCAATGATTACCTTATAAATTAATTTTGTTGATTTTAAACTTTATCATAATAACCATGGTTCTTCAATCAGAAGCGCCTGGAAGTAGAGTAAAACTTAAATATTGTTATAAGTCATAAATACTTATATAATTTGTAGAAAAGTAATAAAATTGTATGAATGCAAATCAACCCCAAAACAATAATGACACCATAAAGAAAATCGGGATTTTTTGCTGGTCCATTGTAGGGCTCCTGCTTATCATTAGCCTGGTTGCTTATTTAATTTATCTCATAAAATTGGCCATAATTCCCTTGCTCATAGCTATAGCTGTGGCTTATCTGCTGACCCCTCTGGTATTGCTTCTGCAAAGGAAAATGAGAAAAATTTTTGCAGTTATTATCACCTATGTTTTGTTTTTGGGAATAATATTTAACATATTTTTCTTCCTAATACCCCTGGTAGTAGACCAGTTTAAAGTGTTTATGGACAATTTTCCTGCCTACCTGGCCAATTTGACCCAAATAATAAATGATTTTTTAACCGACAGTCCCTTTATACAAAATATTGAAAATTTTTTGGGTACTGAATTCATACCCCGGGATACCACTGCCATTACCCAATATTTCCTAAACCGTTTAGATTTAAGCCAGATAGACCTTTTGCAGCAAGCTACTGCTTTTACCAGAAATATAATCAATTGGGTGGTTAATTTTATCATAGGACCTATTTTAGGTTTCTATGTACTTAAAGATACTAATCGGCTTAGGAGCCTGTTTGTTAAAATTCTTCCGGTCAAATTCAGGCCCCAGGCAGTAGCCATACTGGATAAGATCAACATGGTAGCCGGCCGTTATATAAGGGGACAGATACTTATTTCCTTTATTGTAGGGTTCTTGTGCACCATAGCCCTGTTAATACTAAGAGTGGACTTTGCCATATTGCTGGGAGTAATAGCCGGCATCCTTAATTTGGTACCTTTTTTGGGTCCGGTATTGGGGGCCATACCGGCTGCCCTTACCGCCTTGCTAATATCCCCCTGGAAAGCCCTGCTGGTGGTGATATTATTTATAGTTATCCAGCAGATAGATAACTATTTCATTACCCCCAATATTATGAAATACCAGGTAAGAGTCCATCCAGCCATCATAATTGTATCCCTGATCGCCGGGGGTGCCCTTTTTGGGTTCTGGGGATTGTTGTTGGCAGTGCCTTTTGTAGCTATTGTACAGGAGATTCTCAAATACTATCTGATGGAAAAAAGAAATATAGCCCCTTAATAGGTGCTCTATCTAATTTACACCACTAATAAATGAATTCTTAACATCGGCATATACCTCTTTTAAGGCCCGGCCTGTCCTTTGGGCTAACTGTAAACAAGATTCATACTCGGGTTCTGCGGTGACTATTTTGCCTTCATTATAACCAATTTTTATATGGGCAGTACCATAGCTCAATTTTACTTCCTCTATTTTTCTCTGCAGGACATGCCGCCCTACCGGTATAGAACGTATGCCAAGGGTGGTGGTTTCAGAAAATATGGTGGATACCAGCTGTGGTTCCAAGCCGGCAGGAACCAATAGGCATAATTTATAGGCCGGCCTTGCTTTCTTCATAAAGATATTTTCTATCCATACATCCAAAGCGCCTTTCTCCCCTAGCTTATGGCATACATAAGCTATAATTTCAGGGCTCATATCGTCAATATTGGCAGATAGCAGTTTAACCTGGCCGCTGTCCTGACTGGTTTCTTGCTTAAGTTTTATCAGCCTCAGTACATTAGGTATATGGCCCTGCTGCCTGCTTCCGGCACCCATTCCTACCGCTTCTATGACAGCAGGGGGAAGGGAGCCGTATTGCTGTACATAATGCTTCAGGATTGTGGCTCCAGTGGGGGTGGTTACCTCAAAATCAAAGGGGCCCCCATATACCGGCGCCCCTTTTAGGATTTCTGTCACCGCAGGAGCGGGAACCGGGATAAGCCCATGGTCGCATTTAACCAGGCCTGAACCTAAGGGGATATGGGAACTTGATACCTGCCCTATTTTCAGCTTATTCATAGCCGCTGCCGCAGCTACTATATCTATTATGGAATCTACTGCCCCTACTTCATGGAAATGTACTTCTTCCGGACTGCAGCCGTGTATCTTTGCCTCTGCTTCCGCCAGTATCTTAAACATGCCCAGGCTGTCTTTTTTAACCTGGGGATTAAGCCGGGCCGATTTTAGCATATCTTTTATCTGTTGATAATTTCTGCTCTCTTGACTGGATACCTTTACTTCAAACTTTTTGGCGGCCAGTGATTGGGGCCTGGTATCTTTGAGGGAAATCTCATATCCGGACAGGGGTAATTTAGACAGCTCTTCTCTTACTGCTTCCAGCTCCAGGCCTAAATCGAGTAAGGCTGCTACCATCATATCCCCGCTGATTCCTGCAAAACAATCAATATGTAAAAGGCTGCCCATAAAATTCTCCCTGTTTCAACTTAATAATAGGTCGGCGCTAAAATATAATTTAAATTAGCCAGCGTTGCTGTTAACATGATAATACATTATGCAGCAGAAAATTGAAAAATTAAAAAAACATATTAAAAGCCTTAAATCAGCGGTAATTGCTTTTTCGGGAGGAGTGGACAGCAGCCTTTTAGCCCAGGCTGCCTATGAAGTGCTGGGAAAAAAGGCGGTAGCCGCAACTGCCGTATCGGACCTGGTAAGCCGGCAGGAGATTAAAAGATCAAGGGAAGTAGCAGATGCCATAGGCATCAAACATCATCTTCTGCCTTTAAATTTATTGGCTGACCCCCGTATAAGCAGTAATTCGGTTCGCCGTTGCTACTGGTGCAAAAGAGAAATTTTTAAAGCCATGATAAAGCTGCAGCAGCAGCTGGGGCTGGAAGCGGTACTGGAAGGAAGTATAGCAGAAGACCTAAATTGCTACCGGCCCGGTATACAGGCCTTAAGGGAATTGAAAATATTAAGCCCCCTGGCGGACCTGGGTTTTAATAAAGCTGAAGTTAGGCAATGCGCCCGGCTTTGGGGCCTGCCCAATTATGGCTTGGCCTCATCAGCCTGCCTGGCCACCCGCCTTCCCTATGGGCATAAGCTGGAAAAGGGGATCCTTAAGCGTATCGGTGCTGCAGAATCCTATCTTAAAACCCTGGGCTTTGACCCGGTAAGGGTAAGGTACCATGCTCCAATGGCCAGAATTGAGCTTAACCCCGAGCAGCTGCCTTTGGTATTTACCCGGGGCCTGGAGGAGCCTATATACAGCCGCCTAAAGAGCCTGGGCTTTGATTATATTACTTTAGACCTTAAGGGTTTCCGGTCAGGCAGCATGGATAAAGATGTTTAGATATCGCCTTTTATAGTTCCGGCCCGGTTTAGTATGGGAGCAAAAATATCCTTAAAACAGACAGTACTGACAGCAGTGACAGGCTGGCTGCAGTAAAGATTACATATATTTTTACCTGCGCCCATCCCCGGCTAATTTTGCCTGAAGCCTTGGAATTCAGGCTGAACCATAACAGCATTAACAACAGTGCTACCAGTAATATTAGGCCCGCTACGGACAGAACAGACCACAGCCAGCACCAAGAGGTCTGGAAAAAATAAAATAGGGTCATAAATACCGGAGCTGTTCCCATCCAGGCTAGAAACTGGCATTTTTTCTGCAGGTAAGATCCTTGGCTGCCGGGTTTAAATAATAGAAGATTACGAACCGGCAGCAATATTAAAGGAATGCACCAGCCTACCATAAAACCGGTAAGAAAACTCACCATATTGCCTGTTTCATATATTCCCAGGGTGGAAAGCCCTACGTCCAAGCCCATTAATAGCAGAAAGGGAAGCATGCCCCATAGGATTTTGCCTGAAGGCAAAATATTCCTGGACTTTCTGTCTACCAGGCTGATAGTTAAGGATGAAATTAAAATAGCAATATATATGCCGGTGCAACGTGCACATACCGGCATGGCCAAACCGCTACAGGCAAAAGACCTGGCCGGATTCTGATGGCAAAGGCTGGATCCCAGAAAGTGTAATATTCTTTCTAATACCAATTTTGGTAGCTTCTGGCCATGGTAAAAAAGTAACCGGCTCCCAAAGTAATTATCCAGATTATTCCCCCGATTACACTTACTCCGCCCAAGACAATTCCTACTATGGCCATTACTTTACCGCTGCTGCTGGCAGTTTTTGCCTTGATATTTTTAAGCCCCAGTATTCCCAGTACTACTGCTACTGCCCCCATAATTACATTTAAAAAAGGAACCGCGCAGCATAGTATGGAAACTATGCCTACAATCATGGCAGCAATAGCCATAGATCCCGGCTTCTCCGGCTCGGCTCCTACCACCTCGGACTTAACTTCTTCCACTTCTTTATTTTGGTCCATGTTTATCCTAACTTTTTGCTTTTTATCAATTATTTCATTATCTTAAATTTATTGTCAACCTATAAATAATAAATAGCCCTAACTGTTTATGCCTAATTTTTTAAGCATCATAGAGGTATTAACCCTGGTAATTTCCTCTATCTCTTCAACACTTAAGCCTGCACCCAAGCCTACCTGGTTTAAAAAATCCGGTTTAAACAGGTCTAAATGACTGTGAGAGTCAGTATTAATTAAAAATCTGGCTTGGGCTTTCCTTCCTTCCATTACGGTGCGGCCATTGCCCAGACTATGCCCTTTACGGGCCGAGATCTCTAAAAACACCATATTCTTAGCTGCAGCTTCAGCCTCCGCTGCCGTAATCAGCCCGGGATGAGCCAGCAGGTCTACATGGGGAGAATTAACTGCTTCCCAGTTAGTTTTTTCCTCCACATTTTCCACTATGGTCTGGCCATGGACCACCACTATTTTTGCACCCTTCTGTTTGGCATAAGCAGCCATGTCATTAATGCTCTTAGCCGGCACATTGGTAATTTCTATTCCCGGTATAGCCATAATATCCCAGTATTTCCCGGCTAGCTGGCAATCCCTGGCAAGGCTTTCTATTATAAAATCTATATTGGAATAACTGGCATGGTCGGTTAAGGCAATACATTTGTATCCGGCAGCATCTGCACAGCGAATCAACTCTATGGGACTGTTTATTCCATCTGATAAAAAACTATGAGTATGAAAATCAAATATCATGGCTACCCTTTCTACACATAAAATTAGCTATATTTTACCAATATAGTGTTAATAAAACTATAATTTTGGGCCAAGTTATAGTAAACTTTAATAAGACTATGGATAGCAAGCAGATAATAGAACTGTCTCAAAACATCAGGAAAACAGTGCTCCCCTATCTTGGCCGGCCTGAATCCAAAAAAATATCAGGCAAGGCTATAGGAGGAGACTCTACCTTCCTAATAGATGATATATCAGAGCAGTTTTTAGCCCATTATTTTGAGCATCAAGCTAAAGATATTGCCTATTATTCAGAAGACAGGGGGCTGGTAGAAGTAGGTAAACCCCAGCATCTACTGATAATAGATCCGGTGGACGGCACCAGGGCTGCAGCCTGCGGGCTTGAATCCAGTTGTGTTTCCATTGCATTAAGCCCCTATAAGCAGGAGGCTACCCTGGGCGACATACAGATGGCAGTGGTTCAAGAAATTAAGTCCGGAACCCTTTACTTTGCCCAAAAAGGCAGGGGGGCCTGGATTATGGAACCTGACAAAAAATACCGGCCACAGCCTTCGCCAAATTCAGAGATTGATTCCCTATTCTGGTCTATTGGCCTTAGGGGAAGGCCCATAGTGCCCCTGATTACAGTATTGGAAGAACTAATTGATGTGTCTAATTTTAATGGTACCCTTTTTGGTTTGGGCAGTGCTTCTTTCTCCATGGCCAAAGTAGCTTCGGGACAGCTGGATTGCTACCTGGATATAGGGCATAGGTTGGTAAATGACTTTCCTGTGCTGGAAAAAAATTATATGCAGGTAGGCCAGGGAAGCATCATAAACAATTATCCCTATGATATTGCGGCCGGGTACCTGGTGCTGCAGGAATGCGGAGGGGTGGTTACCGATGCTTATGGATGTAACCTGGACCAGCATCCCTTGATGGGAATTGGAAAAGAATATCAGCTTTCTACGGTAGCCTCCGGCAATGCTTCCCTGCATAAATTGCTGATAATGATGGTTGACCGGGGTTTCAGCCGGCTGGAAGACGACCTTAAGACCTGATATGATTATGGAAGCACTTATGGGCAGTATAGGTTTTTCTGTCTGTCACCAGCTTACAGAACGCTGTTTGAATTTTGGTTCAACTGTAATGATAATCTGTGCCCGCTGTCAGGGAATATACCTTGGTTTTTTAATCTCAGCCGTAATAATGTTTGCCTTATACCGGAAACGGCAAAGTGGTCTGCCCCCGGTCTGGGCTTTTATCATTTTAGCGATATTTGTTGCATCCACCTTTATAGACGGGTTTCTGTCTTACCTGTCTATTACCCCCACTAATAATGTAATCAGGTTTATCACCGGGTTCCTATGCGGATCTTCGATAATGGCTGTAATTTACCCTGTATTTGTATTCCAGTATTATGAAAATACCATACCGGATAAAATCCTGGATACCCCCAGGCACTGGTTGATCTACTTAGGCGGCCTGGCGGCAGCTGTAGTTATTACTATGGCCAGGTTTGAGTTTATGGCTGCCTTCTTTTATTATTTAACTGCATTTTCTGTATTGTTCACCTTCTATATGGTTAACCTGGTGGTAGCACTGCTGGTTCCCCGTCTATCCCAGAAAGCAGGGAAGCTGTTTTCCAGGTATTTAATTATTCCTTCCCTGGCAGCTTTAGTCCTTTCGGGCCTGGAGCTATATGTATTTTTTTTACTGCATAAGGTAACAGAGCAGTTAACCTTAAAGTTTTAAATTTAGAAACCCGTAAAGGGAAAATATAAAAAGGGCCCCAGTAGCAGATATGATTGACCCCAGTATTACCTGCATTATGGTATGCCTCTTTATTTGTACCCTGGCCCATCCCACAAAAGGTATCAGCAGCAAAAGCAGAAGCATCCATGGACCGTATATGATATAGAAGGTTATGGCTACTACTGTAATCCAGCTGGTATGGAAGCTTATTTTCCAGAAATAGGTAATAGTAGCCAGCAGCAATCCATTAATTATGGTTACTGCAAATATGGCTTTTAAAAACAGGGGCGCGTTTAGGACATAAAGGATAAAAAAGCCCATGATATAGCTTATTAAGGCTACTATGAGGGGCTTTATCCTGTTTTCCCGGTTGGGAAGGTGCAAATCAAATATCTTCTTTTTCCGGTATAAAACCAAAACATATAAAAAGGGGATAATAGTGGCAAAAAAAATACACAGGGCTGCCCAGCCCAAAGCCGCTCCCAAGCTATCTACTACAGTAAGGCAAATTATTATATAAACTGGTACAGAAATATAGGACCCGTCAAATATATAAGATACAACAGTGGCAAATTTTTTCATCATCCAGCCCATACTAATTTCTAAGATAAATCATTTTAACCTGTATGCTGGCCAAATGGCAATTGTTTATTGACACTAATACAAAAGGATGATAGTTTTTAATTCGATTTAAACCATAATTTGGATTGTTTATGAGCAGTTCTTCTAAATATATATATTTTGACCATAGTGCTACTACACCAGTATTGCCGGAAGTAGTTGAAAAGATTAATCAATGCCTGCTGGCCAGCTACGGCAATCCTTCTGAAGGCCATCGGCTGGGAAAGGAAGCTCGCCAGCTGGTAGAACGGGCCCAGCAGCAGATAGCCTCTTCCCTGGGTGCAAATCCTTCAGAGATAATATTTACCAGTGGCGGTACCGAGAGCAATAATTTAGCTATTTTTGGAGTGGCCGAAGCTTACCGCCAGCAGGGTAACCATATCATTGCCAGCAGCATAGAGCATCCAGCAGTGACCATGCCCTTAAAGAGGCTGGAAAGAAAGGGTTACCGTATAACCTTTCTTCCGGTGGACCAATACGGGATGGTGGATCCCGAACAGGTGAAAGATGCCCTTACCAAGGACACTATACTGGTGACCATCATGCATGCTAATAATGTCTTTGGCACCATTCAGCCTATCAGCCAAATAGGGGAGCTGCTAAGGCAGCAGGGAATTATATTCCATACCGATGCGGTTCAGAGCTTCTGCAATATAAATACCGATGTGTCCCAGCTTAAAGTTGACCTGCTGTCTCTATCCGGACACAAAATATATGGACCTAAGGGAATAGGGGCCCTATACATTAGGAAAGGTACCAAAATAATGCCCCAGATCTTCGGGGGAGGCCAACAGCGTGGGGTTCGTTCAGGTACAGAAAATGTGCCGGCAATGGCAGGCCTGGCTGAAGCGGCCAGGATAGGACAAAGGAACCTGGTGGATAAGTTAATAAGGTTAACAGTTATGCGGGAATATTTAATCAGCGGTTTGCTGGATTCAGTGCAAAACATAAAGATTTGCGGCCACCCTACTAAAAGGCTGCCCGGCAACTGTAATTTTACCTTAAGAAATATTAGCGGCCAGGCCCTGGTTCAACAGCTGGACCAGGCAGGAATTGCTGTATCCGGAAGTTCTGCCTGTGCCTCTTCCTCCCTAACGCCCTCGGCCACTTTGATGTCTCTGGGCTTGACCTGCGAGGAAGCAGTGGGTTCGGTACGGGTAACTTTAGGCTTTGAAAACACCTTGGAAGAAATAGATTATTTTCTGAAAGTGCTGCCTCCCATAATCCAAAAATTAAGGGCTTCCCCTTCTATTTAATAGTTTTATTTTAATTTAATTTAATATTCTATTAGAATAATCATTAATATAAACTAAAAACAGGCAGGTTGCGGTGGGAGCCTCTAATATATCTGAAGCAAGGCTAAAAGAAGCTCTCCCTGAAATTTATGATCCTGGGATAGCGGTCAGTATTTTTGACTTGGTCCTTATCTATACTAAAAATTAACAAGGAGCAATGCCATTACCAATATAAGAGTTTATGCGGCACAGATTAATCCCATAGTAGGTGATATAAACTACAATTATAGGTTAATTGCCCGGCATATAGAAAAAGCCCGGCAGAAACAGGCCGACCTGGTAGTTTTCCCCGAGCTCAGCCTTACCGGCTATCCTCCGGAAGACTTGTTGCTAAAACCTGCTTTTATCCAAGAAAGCCAAGCCCTGGTGGAAAAACTGGCAGAACTTACTTCAGGTATAATAGCAGTGGTGGGGTTTGCCTGCAAAAGTGATGATCTTTATAACTCGGCGGCAATACTTTGCAACCGCAGGCTGGTTCATATTTACCATAAACAGCTTCTGCCTAATTACTCTGTGTTTGATGAAGAAAGATATTTTCAAAAAGGCTCACGCAGTACAGTGTTTATGGTGGGCAGCATCCCGGTAGGCATAAATATCTGTGAAGATATTTATTATTCCCAGGGACCAGCCAGCATACAAGCCGTACTGGGTTCTGCAGCCCTGATAATAAATATCTCCGCTTCCCCTTATTACTGCGGCAAGATAGGGGAAAGAGAGAAGCTTCTATATGCCAGGGCAGTTGAAAACAGGGTTAATCTTCTGTACTTAAACCAGGTAGGGGGCCAGGATGAGCTGGTATTTGACGGAAGCAGCATGGCTTTGGGCCCGGATGGAGAGATACTGGGCAGGGCCAGGCCTTTCAGTCCAGATACCCTGCTGCTGGATATTGATACCAAGGCAGTGGAGTTTGCCAGGCTTAAAGACCCCAAGTTTAAAAACCAGAGGAAAAGCTTGACTGCCCAATCAGGTTCACTGCAGGTAGTAGAAACCGGTTATCAGATAAAGGACAAGTATATTGGCTTGGAGCCTGGCAGGGATAATTATATGGAATACATTAGCTGTCCCCAGGAAGAAATACTGGAGGCCTTGGTTTTAGGAACCCGGGATTACGTACTAAAGAATGGATTCAAAACTGTGGTACTGGGCTTAAGCGGAGGTATCGATTCCGCCTTTGCTACCTTTATTGCCTGGCGGGCACTGGGCCCGGATAATGTAAAAGTACTGCTAATGCCTTCCATGTTTTCTTCTGAAAGCAGTGTGAAAGATGCAGAAGCCTTATCTAAAAACCTTGGTATTGATTACCACATAGTGCCTATTTCCAGTATTTATGATACCTATTTAAAGCAGCTGGAGCCCCTGCTTAAAACCAGGGACATCAATATTACCAAAGAGAACCTGCAGGCCAGGATAAGGGGTAATTTGCTGATGGCCATGTCCAATGAATATGGGTGGCTGGTGCTGGCCGCCAGCAATAAAAGCGAAGCCAGTGTTGGTTACAGTACCCTGTACGGGGATATGGTGGGAGGTTTTTCCCCTATAAAGGATGTCTATAAGACTGCCGTATATGATATTTGCCGTTTTATTAACCAAAAATATGATAACCTTATCCCCCAAAATATTATAGACAAGGCCCCGTCTGCTGAGTTAAAGCCCCATCAGAAAGACCGGGACAGCCTGCCTGAGTATTCAGTTTTGGATGCAGTGCTAAAAGCCTATATTGAACAAGAGAAAGATTACCATTCCATTGTTAATATGGGTTTTGAGCCCCAGCTGGTAAAAAAGATAATAAATATGGTAGATTTTAGTGAATACAAGAGAAGACAAGGGGCTCCTGGTATTAAGATAACCCCCAGGGCCTTTGGCAAGGACCGGCGGTACCCTATTACTAATGGTTTTAAACTTAGCTAGGCTATAGGAAAGGAAAATGGAGATATTACTTCTTTTAAGCCAGAACAAACATATGGAAGCCCTCAAGGAACTGCTGTCAAGCAGGCCTTATGCCGTGGAAAGCCTGGACAGGCTTCCTCCCCGGCTGGACCTGGACAGATACAGCCTGGCGGTTATAGACATAACCGGCTGTAATAAGGAAACCGACTTCCCCTTAAGTTTTTACCAGCATCTTTGCCAGGGCGGCCTGCCTTTGCTGGTAATAGCAGAGACCTGCCAGTCTGAATTGCTGCTAAAACCGGAATTTAAATTTGAAGACGTGGTATTTATATCCTCCCTGGCAGATGAACTGATGCTAAGATTGGACCGGATGATGGTAGCCGGCATTAAGAAAATTTTAGGAAACAGCCTTTCTGTGGGTGAGCTGGTGCTCAATATGGATAAATATGAACTTACTGTAAAAAATATGGCTGTTGAGCTTACCTATAAGGAATATGAACTGCTAAAACTGCTGCTTGAAAACCAAAACCATGCTTTTTCGCGTGATCAGCTGTTATCCATTATATGGGATTATGATTTTTACGGGGGCAGCCGGACAGTAGATGTGCACATCCGTAGGCTCCGGTCCAAGCTTCCTCCCCCCTATAATCTTATGCTGAAAACAGTGAGGAATGTCGGTTATATGTTTTCTCCTGATTTAACACAAATTTAACCTTCCCTTAACTTGCCTGAAATAATTGTCAGCTACAATAGCCTCCATGTTAATTATTTAGAGGAGGTTGTATGGATACGATCTGGATCTTGCTGGCTGCATTTTTAGTATTTTTTATGCAGGCCGGCTTTGCCATGGTTGAAACTGGTTTTACCAGGGCCAAGAATACGGTGAACATATTAATGAAGAATCTTATGGACTTTAGCCTGGGCAGTTTGGTTTTTTTCCTGGTGGGATACGGACTTATGTTTGGCGCCGATATAGGAGGGTTTGTAGGTTCTGACAGCTTTTGGGTGAAAATTATCAGTCCCCAGGATACATCCAATTTTGCTTTTTGGCTTTTCCAGGCAGTATTTGCCGCTACTGCTGCTACTATAGTATCAGGGGCTATGGCAGAAAGAACCAGATTTAAGAGCTACCTGGTGTATACGGTACTAATTACTGCCTTAATATATCCCATAACCGGTCACTGGATTTGGGGAGGAGGCTGGCTGTCTGAACTGGGAATGATAGATTTTGCCGGATCTACCGTGGTCCATTCGGTAGGAGGATGGGCAGCACTGGCCGGCGCCTTGATTGTAGGCCCGCGTTGGGGCAAATACAATCCGGACGGATCTTCCAACGCTATTCCGGGGCATAATCTTTCATTGGCCGCACTGGGAGTATTCATTCTATGGTTTGGCTGGTTTGGGTTTAATGCCGGCAGTACCCTTTCCGGTTCGAGCCAGGCAATTTCTACCATAGCAGTTACCACTACCCTGGCCGCCTCTGCCGGATCAGCCAGCGCTATGTTCTGGGTCTGGCTAAGGTATAAAAAACCTGATGCCTCCATGACTTTAAATGGTGCCCTGGCCGGCCTGGTAGCCATAACTGCCGGTTGTGCCGTGGTTTCCCCTTTAAGCGCAATCATTATTGGACTTATAGCAGGAGTACTATGCTGTGTGTCCGTTGATTTTATAGATAAGAAATTAAGGATAGATGACCCAGTAGGAGCTATTTCAGTCCACGGGGTAAGCGGTGCTTTTGGTACCTTGGCCGTAGGCTTGTTTGCCCAGCCGGAATTTAGTTCCCTGGCTGGCTTGGGCCAGGCGGCAGGGCTGTTTTTCGGGGGAGGCTTCAGGCTCCTGCTGGTACAGGCAGCAGGTATGGCAAGTGTGTTTGCCTGGACCTTTACCATCATGCTGGCTGCCTTTTTTATCATCAGTAAAACCATGGGTTTGAGGGTATCCAGGGAGACCGAAATAAAGGGGCTGGATATAGAAGAGCATGCCATGGAAGCTTATGCTGGTTTCCAGATTTTTAATAATGATTGACCAGGAAGGAGAGAAAATGAAATTAATAATTGCCATGATACAGCCCCATCGGCTGCCTGATGTTAAAAAAGCCTTGTTTGATAACCAGATTTACAAGATGACTATTACCAATGTATTAGGCTGCGGGCAGCAAAAGGGTTACACTGAGACTTACCGTGGAGTTATACATGAGGTAAATTTACTTAAAAAAATAAGGCTGGAAATAGCAGTTAATGATGAATTTGTAGAACCCACCATAAAAGCTATTATTGATGGGGCCAGGACCGGCCATATTGGTGACGGAAAGATATTCATTGTAGATTTGGCCCAGTGTATCCGGATTAGGACCGGAGAAGAAGGCAGCCAAGCCATTGGATAAAAGTTTACACAGATTTAACATTGCTGAGGGTATTTTTAAGGTATAATATTTTTAAAATTATTTGACAGGAGGAACTAGTGGAAAATACAGAACAAATGAAAGAGTATGTTTTAAAAAAGGCAAGGGACAATGATATTAAGTTTATAAGGTTATGGTTTACTGATGTTCAGGGATTTTTAAAAAGCTTCGCCATAACCGTAGAAGAGCTGGAAAAAGCCTTGGAGGAAGGAATGGGATTTGACGGGTCTTCCATTGAAGGTTTCTCCAGGATTGAAGAAAGTGATGTGATAGCCCTGCCCGACCCAAGCACCTTCCAGATACTACCCTGGAGTCCTGCCGAACACGGGGTGGCCAGGATGTTTTGCGACATTATGGAGCCCCAGGGGGGCCACTTTAAGGGCGATCCCAGGTGGGTGCTAAAAAGAATTCTGCAAAAAGCCAAGGATATGGGTTACACCTTCTATGTGGGACCAGAGCTGGAATTCTTCTATTTTAGGTCTGATACAGGACAGCCAGAGGTTCTGGATAAGGGGGGCTATTTTGACTTAACCACCCTGGACGTAGCCAGCGGGCTTAGAAGAGATACGGTATTATACCTGGAATCCATGGGTATAGGGGTAGAATATTCCCATCATGAGGTAGCCCCCTCCCAGCATGAAATTGACCTCAGATATACTGATGCCTTGACCATGGCCGACAATGCCATGACCTACCGGCTGCTGGTAAAGGAAGTAGCTACCAAGCATGGAGTATATGCTACTTTTATGCCTAAACCCATATTTGGGATAAATGGAAGCGGAATGCATACCCATCAGTCTCTGTTTAAAGGAAACAGCAATGTGTTCCATGACCCTGATGATAAGTATCACTTATCCCGGGAAGCCAGGGCTTATATTGCTGGTATCCTAAAACATTCCAAAGCCATAGTAGCCATAACCAACCAATGGGTAAATTCATATAAAAGGCTGGTACCGGGCTATGAAGCTCCCGTGTACATATCCTGGGCCAGAAGAAACAGGTCCACTTTGGTAAGGGTTCCCATGTACAAGCCGGGCAAGGAGGAATCCACCAGGGTAGAGTTCAGGTGCCCCGATCCTGCCTGCAATCCGTACTTGGCTTTTTCAGTTATGCTGGCAGCAGGCCTGGATGGCATAGCTAATAACTATCCTCTGCCCGATCCAATAGAAGAAAATATATTTGAGATGGATGAAGCGGCTAGAGATGCGGCCGGCATTGATACCCTGCCCAATAATCTATTTGAGGCAGTAAAATTTATGGAAGAGAGTGAACTGGTAAAAGAAACTTTGGGAGAACATATCTTTCAGAAGTTTATTGAAAACAAAAAGATTGAGTGGGACCGTTATAGAACCCATGTATCCAACTATGAACTGGATACCTACCTGCCCATACTCTAGTTTAAGCAAAAGGGCAAGCAGTGGCTGGGCGCCTGCTTGCCCTTATTGTAAAAAGGACAAGAGATAACTCAGGCCTGCCGTAAAGACCCCTGCAATTACCATCTTTATGCCGCTTATAATCAAATTAGTCTTGGATATCCTGCCTAAGAACAAACCTATGCCCAACAGCACCAAAAAAGCTAAGCCAAAGGCTATATAGAAACTGATTTTAATGGGTATCAGGCTTCCGAAAAAAAAGGGAAGCAGGGGGATCAGGGCAGTAATAACCGGAGATAACCCGTTAACCGCTGCCAGCACTTTAGCCGCATAGCTCTGGGCATAATAGATTACGGTGCGGTCCAGGTTGTGAAGAGTATATTTTTCCAGATCATCAATTTCTTTTTTTCTTTCTGCAGTTTCACTATTATAAGCACTCCACACCCCCGAGACCCCCAAAGAAATACAAACTGCCAGGCCGGTTATAAGTACATGGGAATAACTGACAGTCCTAATTATGAAATTACCTATCAGCAGCCCGATAATGGTAATCACGCCATCAAAACCATTTACGGCAAAATACCTCCTAACCAGCTTGGAGATATTGGTGATACGGTTATAGGTCTTAATTCTTTTTATAAAATTATCTTGATCCATCTAATACATATTTATACAGGGCTTCCGCTACTCCGTTTTGGTCATTATTGCTTACCACAGTATCAGCTGCCACTTTAACCGCTTCCGGAGCGTTGCCCATAGCTATGGCCAAACCAGCCAGGTTCAACATCCCCAAATCATTTTCGCTATCCCCTATAGCTGCAATCTGGCTGGATTTTAGGCCAAACTGTTCCAATATTTTGTTTAAGGCAAATGCCTTGCCTGCATTTTTATTGACTACATTTAAAAATACAGGACCTCCCCTTCTTAATTTTAGCTTGTGGCCAAACTCTTTTTCCATTACCTGGTTAAATTCATCCTTTGCTTCTATGGGAACAGTAAATACTAAAGCTTTGGAGGTGATATTATCTTTAATAAGGTCATCTACTTTTACGGTTTTGTCTCCTGTCTCAGCTATGAAATCTATTCCTGGATGATCTTTTTCATAATAAAGCAGTCCATCTTCTGCACTAAGGGCCAACCCTTGTTTATACTTCCGGCATAATAATACTACCTCATTACCTAAATCTAAAGGTATGTTTAACTTAAACAGTATATTCTTATTGCTGTCTATAATAGCTGCTCCCCCGGATACAATCTGGGGATCTACTAAATTTAACTGGTCAATTATGTTGGATACAGAGTATATGGTTTTACCGGTGGTGATTATAACTTTTATACCTTTTTTTAGGCATTCGGTTATAGCCTCCCTGTTTTCCGGACTGACTTTGGAGTCAGAATTATACAGGGTTCCATCTAGGTCTATGGCCACTAACTTAATCAATTTATTTCCTCCCTATAATATGGTGCCTAATTATCAGTAGTCTCTTCTGGTTCGGTTTCTTCCGCTTCCGGTATTAAAGGGACCTCTGGTTGCGGGGTAGACTCTTCCATCTTCTGCTGCAGGTCACCCAGGTCTATTAGGGGCACTATTCCTTCCGGTAAAATCCCCCAACTTATATTGGGTGAGAGTTTCTGGATAAACTCCAGCTGTATAATTTCCGGGTATTCTCTCAGAGATTCGCCCCTGATGGTGATTTGTTGGGCTTCTGCTTCTGCCCTTATAATAGTCTGCTCTTTTTTTATTCTTTCCTGCTCCAGGATATTGCGCTCTACTTCTATTCTTTCTTCTGCAATTTGTTTTTCTTCCAATACGGTAAAGTATTCTTCTGTAAAATCTATCTTTCTTAGCAGGAACTCGTCTAAAATAATGCCGTTTTCAGCAAAAATTGGCCTAAGTGTTTCTGAAAGTTCTGCCTGTACATCAAATACCTGTTCAGAATAAAGCTGTAGGGCTGTATATTTCTTGGGGATGTTCCTGGCCAGGGACCTGGCCTCTGCCTTTACTACCTTCTCTACCAACTCATCCATGGTGCCAATATTGTTTAATACCCATTCGGCCTGTTTGGCATCAATGGAAAACCTGATGGTATATTTAAGTTTTATTTGCTGTCCGTCTGAAGAGGTGGTATCTACGGCAAAATCGGTATAAGTAGCAGCGCTGGGTTCGGGGGTATCACTGGTTTCATAGGTAACCTGCCTGGTGGAATAATTAACCGTGTTCTGGATAAAGGGCACTTTCACATGAAGCCCCGGATAAAAAGTTACTCCTGTGGTTTTTCCAAACTGGGTCAATACCTGAACATTACCCGCTTGCACTATTACAAAACTGTTTAGTATAAGGACCAGTGCTACTATAAAGATAACTATTCCTATTATAATTTTGGGAATCAATTTCACTTTCATATTTGCTCCCTTCTTTGCAGCAAGATTGATATTTACAATAAATCCAGTACCACACAAGTCATGGTATCTTTTATCATATTGAGGTTCTGGATTTTAGATATAACCGTTCTTCCCAGGGAAGCCAGGTCCTCTGCCCCTACATAGGCAATAATATCATAAGGCCCGGTAACCGTATGGGCAGATTGTACCCCCTTCATTTTGCTTATCTTGGTCAAAGCATCATTTTGTTTGCCCTGGTCTGATTTAATCAGGACATATGCATAAGTCATCTATTGCTCCCTGTTAAAATTTAAATACAGGTAGGAATATAACATTTATCCCGGCATTTTTCTACTCAGTCCAACATTTGATTCTACATGGTGTTGATTTTAGAAATTACACCCTTTATAATTTAGGGCACATTATAACAATTTTTAGTTAAAGGATTATTTATGGCTCTTATTAACCTAAAGGATTTATTAACCCATGCCCAACAAAACAAGTATGCAGTTGGGGCTTTCAATGTAACTAATTTGGATCTTATTGATACTCTAATAGATTCTGCAGTAGAGGAAAATTCCCCTATCATTATGCAGATAGCAGAAGTTCATTTCAAGTATTTAAATTTTGAGGAAATAGGTCCTGCCATAATTAATGCGGCCAATAAGGTAAGAATACCTATTTGTGTACACCTGGATCACGGGCAAAGCCTGCAGACAGTAGTAAGGGCTATCAGGGCAGGGTTTACTTCGGTAATGTTTGACGGCAGCAAGTACCCCCTGGATGAAAACATTGCCAGGACCAAAGAAGTGGTAAATATCGCCCATAGTGTTGGAGTAAGCGTGGAAGGCGAAATAGGTGCAATAGGAGGCGAAGCGGTAGGAGAGCAAGCAGCCACCGCCCATGCTGCCCAGAGGGAGCTTTTTACCAAGGTAGAAGAGGCCATAAGGTTCAGGGAAGAGACCAATCTTGATGCTATGGCTATAGCCATAGGCAATGTTCATGGCCTTTATAAAGGTGAACCCGAGCTTGACTTTGACCGTTTAACCAAGATTAGGAATTCAGTTGATGTACCCCTGGTACTGCATGGAGGCTCAGGTATTTCTGATGATGATTTCAGGAAAGCTGTAAGCCTGGGTATATGCAAGATTAATTTCTACACCGAGATGTCCAATAATGCGGTTGATGCCGCTAGAACCTACCTGCAGCAGAACCCGGGAGCCATCAGCTATCCTGACCTGGTGAAAAAAGCCATGCTGGCTGCAAAAGAAACAGTAAAGGACAGGCTGAGGGTGTTTGGAAGTGCCAAACAGTGTGCAGCGGATAAGTCATTCTGCATTTCATGTGATGAGGAAAGCTGTGAAATAGTTGATCCCAGGTTCCAGCCAGATAGCAAGGCAGTCTTGTATTCAGACCTGGTAGATAGGATATCCAAGGAAGTTATTTCACAATTAAATAAATAATGGTTCCTGTGCTTTAATACCTGGTTTGTATCCAGCATTGACATAATGGATTTATGGTTTAACATATATACTATTAATTCAATAGAATTTATAGTTTATAGGTGGGAATATGAATAAAGAATACGGTTTTGAAACCAAAGCCATTCATCAGGGATTTAAAAAAGATCATACCGGTGCCCGGGCTGTACCTATTTACCAGACTTCATCCTATCTTTTTGAAGATACCAAACATGCTGCTGACCTGTTTGCATTGGACCAAAAGGGATTCATCTATTCCAGGATTATGAACCCTACGGTAGAAGTTTTTGAAGAAAGGATGGCAGCGCTTGAAAATGGCGTGGGGGCTTTGGCCACTTCTTCAGGACAGGCTGCAGAAACTTTATCCATTTTAAATATTGCAGGATCAGGTGATCAGATTGTCTCTTCTTCTTCCCTATACGGAGGAACCATCAATCTTTTTGAGAATACCCTGTCCAAATTAGGAATCGAGGTAAGGTTTGTGGAGCCTTCGGATATGGACGGTTTCCAAAAGGCAATAACCCCCCATACCAAGGCTCTATATGCTGAATCTATTGGAAACCCCAGTTTAGATGTATTAGACTTGGAAGCATTGTCAGCTGTTGCCCACAGTAATGGAATACCTCTCATAATTGATAACACCCTGGCTTCGCCTTATTTACTCCGACCCCTAGATTGGGGGGCGGATATAGTAATACATTCGGCTACTAAATTTATATGCGGCCAGGGGACTACCATTGCCGGGGTAATTATTGATTCCGGAAGATTTGATTGGAATGAATCAGAAAAATTCAAGGGACTAAATCAACCAGATCCCAGCTACCATGGCCTGGTTTATACTAAGAAATTTGGAAAGGCTGCCTATATAAACAAGGCCCGGGTGCAATTGCTGAGGGATTTAGGTGCTTGCCTGTCTCCTTTTAATGCTTTCCTGCTGCTGCTGGGATTGGAAACCCTGGCGGTTAGAATGGAGAGGCACAGCAAAAATGCCATGGCAGTGGCCGAACACCTTGACCAGCATCCACAGGTAAACTGGGTAAGATATCCAGGCCTGGATAGCCACCCCACTTACCATCTGGCCCGGAAATATTTAAATAAAGGCTATGGGGCTATGGTTAGTTTTGGCATAAAAGGCGGGTTGCCTGCAGGGCAAAAATTTATAGAGTCGCTTCAACTTTTCTCACACCTGGCCAACATTGGTGATGCCAAGTCTTTAGCCATTCACCCAGCTACCACTACCCATCAGCAGTTAAGCCGGGAGCAAAGGATAGCCAGCGGTATTACAGATGATTTTATACGGTTATCCATAGGCTTGGAAACTTTGGAAGATATAATTGGTGACCTCAATCAGGCCCTGGACCATGCAAAAAGCTAAGGGGTAAGATTGTCTTGCCTTTCTAAACAATCTTGCAGGGTTACTGCATCCAGTTTTTGATAAATATCCTGGGTTATCTCTGCCCAGATATCCTTGCTTACACAATGCCGGTACCGGGAGCAAATATGGGGATCATTTATACATTCTACCATGGCAATCGGGCCTTCCACCGCTTCCACAATTTCCCTCAAAGTTATTTTCTCCGGGCTTCTGGAAAGGGTATACCCGCCATGGGCTCCCCTGGTGGATTTTACCAGTCCCGCTATTTTTAGGGGTATGATGAGCTGAGACAAGTATTTTAGGGATATATCCTGAGCCTGGCTTACATCCTTTAAAAATATGGGGCCTTGACTGTATTTGGAAGCCAGCTCCAGCATCAGCCGGGTGCTGTATCTTCCCCTGGTAGATATTTTCATTTTCTGCTCACCATAATATTAGTATTCTTATAGGAAAAGTATTGTATAATATAATAGTAAAATTGACAATTACTGTTAGATATAATATTATTCCCTATAATTTCTATAGTATTAATAGTATATAATGGTAGAAGATAAAAAACAAATTACAAAAACTGAAGTTTTTTCAGCTTACGGCCAGGACGATCCTCTTGTGCTGGAGTGCGGAAAGGAATTAGCTCCAGTTAATGTTGCTTATGAAACTTATGGACAGCTAAACCAGGATAGAACCAATGCTATCCTTATCTTTCATGCCCTTTCCGGAGACTCCCATGCCGCCTTTTATCACTCATCCCAGGACAAAAAACCCGGTTGGTGGGATTTTATGATTGGGCCAGGCAAACCTTTTGATACTGGGAAATTTTTCATAATCTGTGCTAATGTACTGGGAGGATGCAAGGGTTCTACCGGACCGAGTTCCCTAAACCCTGGGACCGGTAAGCCTTATGGAATATCTTTTCCTCCCATAACCATAACTGATATGCTTAAACCCCAGCAAAGACTGGTACAACATTTAGGTATAAAAAAGCTGATGGCGGTTGCCGGGGGCTCCATGGGAGGCATGCTTTCCCTGCAATGGGCCCTAAATTATCCTCAAATGGCCCGGGGGGCAATTTTTATTGCTACTGCCCCCACCCATACCGCCCAGGCTATTGCTTTTAACAGTGTGGGAAGATATGCCATTATATCTGACCCTAATTGGAATAATGGAGATTATTACGGGCAGGAGCAGCAGCCTCTGGTAGGCTTGAAAATTGCCAGGATGATTGGCCACATTACATATATCAGCCAACAGTCCATGCATCAAAAATTCGGGAGGAAATCTTATCCTGTCCGGGAAGCCAATATTGATTTCTTTAAGGAATTTGAGGTAGAAAGCTATCTGCAATATAAAGGGGAATCCTTTGTTAGGAGGTTTGATCCCAATTCCTATTTGTATATTACCAAGGCTATTGATGCTTTTAACCTTTACGGAAACTATGGTAGCCTGGCTGAAGCCCTAAAGCCGGTTAAGGCCAAGTCATTGGTGATTTCCTTTTCATCGGACTGGCTTTATCCCCAGGCCGAATCGGCCAAAATTGTAAAAGCCTTAAAAATTAATGGTATAGATACCACCTATTGTAATATCGAATCACCCTATGGCCATGATTCTTTTTTGCTGGACTTGCCCAAGTTTAAGGATACAATAACCGGTTTTATCCATTCCCTGGGAGGTCAAAATGACTGAGCCAAATTATTTGAAATGGATAGAAGACCATTCTAAAATCCTAGTACTGGGATGTGGTTCTGGTGAAATATTAAAACAACTTATGCTTGAAAAAAAAGCAGATTGTTTTGGCCTGGACATATCTGAGCAAAAGGTAATTGCTGCCATATCCAAGGGCCTTTCAGTCATACAGGGCGATATAAATCATGATTTGGCAGATTATCCCCCTAAGTCTTTTGATTTGGTATTAGCCCATGATATTTTGCAGTTAACCGATAATCCTAAAAAAATTATAAAGGATATTCTAAAGATAGGTCATAAGGCCATAGTTAGCTTCCCTAATTTTGCCTACCTGAAAATAAGGCTTTCTATTCTGTTAACAGGGAAAATGCCCAAGACCCAGATACTTCCCTATAAATGGTATGAAACCCCCAACATCCATTTGTTTACGGTAAAAGATTTTAAAGAATTTTGCAAAGAAGAGGGCATACAGGTATTGGCACAGGATTACACTATATTCCAGGGGAAAAGATCGGTTAATTGCGCCCCCAACCTGACTTCAGAATTTGCTTATTTCCTTATATCCTGCCTGGATTAATTGTTTGCATACTTCCGGTTTTATTTTACTTTTAAAATGATAAAGATGGCTGGGGCAGCTGCAATCAGAGGAGCCGAATCCGGATACTGAATCTAATTTTAGACTCATGGCTTTAGCTGTGCTGCATTCCAGGTCAGGGCGCCAGGGGGCATAGAAAATATTCTTTACAGCAGTATAGGGGCTATCCAGCAGATAATCTATATGCCAGTATAGTTTTTTTGTCCGGCTTAAATGCCTGGATATCCTAAAGTTTATATTGGTTTTTGCCGAACCAATATAAATATAATAACCGGGATAGAAGCTCTTTGGGCCCAGTTTTCCTATTATTAAATCAAGCTGCCTGCTGCAGGCAATTATCAAGCTGTAGTTTCCGCCTGCGATCTTTATTACCCCCTGGTTATTGCTGGCCATTATGGTTTGTTTTTCTGGCTGTTTCCAGTAACTGGGCAGCTTTATAAGAGGAACGGACAAAAATTCCGCTCACCACAGCTTTTATGCCTGTTTTTTTTGCCATTTTTCCTATCAGCTTGAATTCTTCTGCAGTATAGTATCTGCTTACTTCTGCCTGTAAGGGACCAGGCTGTAGGTATTGACCTATAGTAACCATGTCGCAGCCGGCATTTTTTATGTCGCCTAACAGCTCTTTAATCTCGGCAATGGTTTCTCCCAACCCTAACATAAATCCGGTTTTGGTATATATGCCTTTCTTTAGTTCTTTGGCCATAGCTAACACAGATAGGGACTGGTGGTAATCTGCTTGCGGCCTAACAGCATCATAGTTTCTGCAAACAGTTTCAATATTATGGTTAAACACCGCTATGTCTTGTTCCAGTATTAAGGTTAATGCTTCTTGGTCTGCATTAAAGTCAGGTACCAGGCACTCAATATA
Source organism: Actinomycetota bacterium (assembly GCA_028698215.1). NCBI lineage: Bacteria > Bacillati > Actinomycetota > Actinomycetota bacterium. The sequence continues at coordinate 109,636 of JAQVDY010000001.1, forward strand.
TGCTTCCCTGTTCTCCTTTTTAATTTCTCTTATCACTGCTGCTATATGGTCAGCCCCTCCATGAGGCAAGTCATCTCTGGTTACAGAGGTGAGTACCACATAATCCAACTTTAACTTACATACGGCCCTAGCTATATTCCGGGGTTCGTCAGAGTCCAAGGGCAAGGGTGAGCCAGGCCTTATAGAACAGAAAGTACAGTTTCTGGTACAGCGGTCCCCCATTAACAGAAAGGTGGCTGTTTTATGGCTGAAACATTCAAAAATATTGGGGCATTGTGCGCTTTGGCACACTGTATGCAGGCCGGAACTATCAATTAAACCTTTAATTTCGGAAATGTTGGCATTATCTGCTTTAAATCTTTTTTTTAACCATTCAGGTTTTATGACCGACAATCTTGCCAAATATCCTTTCCAAGTCTTTTACTGATTTGAAGGCTATCTCGACTTTGCCCTGTTTCTTACCCACTTTAATATGGACCGGAGCCTGTAAATATTCAGCTATTTTTTCTGATAGTTCAGGTAATTTTTTGAATTGTACTTTATTTTCATTAGTGGCGGTTTTGGCTTTCTGGTTTTCCTTGCTTGCCAGATTTTCGATATCTCTTACCGTTAAGCTTCTTTTGATTATCAAGTGGGCCAAATCTATTTGTTTCTGACTGGAATCCAATGCCAGCAATGCCCGGGCATGCCCGGCACTAATTTCCTCTTTATCTACCATCTTCTGTACTTCCAGGGGTAGAGACAACAATCTCAGGCTATTGGTGATGGCTGCCCTGCTTTTTCCCACCCGCTCTGACAGCTTATCATGGGTTATTTTAAATTCTTCAATCAGTTGTTTATAGGTTAAGGCCAGCTCCATGGGGCTAAGGTTATCCCTGTGTATATTTTCTATTAATGCCATCTCCAGGGAAGAAATATCATCCAGCCCTGAAGCTACAATACAGGGTATGGTTTCCTGGTCAGCCAGCTTGGAAGCTCTGTACCGCCTCTCTCCCGCCACTATTTCAAAGCTATCATCCAGTTTATTGGATGTTCTTATCAATATGGGCTGTATGACCCCAAATTGTTTAATGGATTCGGCTAATTCCAACAAGGATTGGTCTTTAAAATTCTGTCTGGGCTGGTTCTTATTGGGGGTTATTTTATCTAAAGGTATTTCTTGTACCTTGAATTTTTCATCTTTATTGGTTTCTTTGGTGCTGGGTATAAGAGCGCTTAACCCCCTACCCAATCCTCTTCTTGCCATTTTCAATCACTTCCTTCATTAAGTTTTTATAAGCAATTGCCCCTTTACATCCAGCATCATATATCATTATAGGCTGACCATAGCTGGGCGCTTCACTCAGTCTCACGTTTCGGGGAATTATGGTAGTAAATAATTTATGCTCAAAATAATTCCTAACTTCTTTTATGACTTCTTCCGCCAGTTTTATGCGGGGGTCGTACATGGTCATTACTGCCCCGGTAATTTTTAAGTCTTCATTGAGGTTATTTTTAACCAAATTAATGGTATTTATTAATTGGCCTAAACCCTCCAGGGCGTAATATTCGCATTGTATGGGAATTAGTACCTCTCTAGCTGCAGTAAGGGCATTTATAGTTAGCAGCCCCAAAGCAGGAGGGCAGTCAATAATTATATAATCAAACTGTCCCTTTACCTTATCCATAGCTTTCTGCAGGCGGTATTCCCTCTTCATGCTGGAAACCATTTCCACTTCTGCCCCGGCAAGTTCAATGGAGGAAGGGATAACCTTTAGATTTTCATAATCTGTACCCATAATTACCTGATGGGGATCCTGATCGTTTATTAAAATATCATAGATGGAACTGTTGATATTTTGGGAGCTGAGTCCTATGCCGCTGGTAGAATTATTTTGAGGGTCCATATCTACCAACAAAGTTTTATAGCCTTCCATGCCCAAGTAGGCAGAAAGGTTTACAGCAGTGGTACTTTTACCCACTCCCCCCTTCTGGTTGGCAATAGCTATAATTCTGCATTCCTGGGTAAAAAAGTTTTCCTGCTCCTCTGCCTGGTTTTTACTGAATACTTTTCTTAAAAATTGCATAATTACACAAATATGTAAATCATTAAGTATTATTTCTTTTTATTTTGGCAAAATTTCTTGGATACCGGGTAGGTGTTTTGGATATTTTCTTAATCTCCAATAACACCCTAAACTCGTTCAGGCCTTCAATGCTTATTTGATGTATACCCGTGATTTTGCCTCCCAGCTCTTCCACCATGCTTGAATGGTTCTTTATTTCTTCAAAAACTTTCCTGCTTTTGTAAAGTATAATTTTACCATTTATTTTACAAAAAGGAATTGCCAATTCTATTAAAATCCTAAAGTTGGCCACCGCCCTGGCTAATACTACATCATACTGCTCCCGGTAGCCGGGTTTTTTGGCCAGTTGTTCTGCTCTCTCCCTTATTACCTCTATATTATTTATTCGGCAAATCTTGATAGCTTGGTTTAAGAATTCAGCTTTTTTTAAAGATTTCTCTACCAGGGTCCAATTAAAGCTTGGTAGAAACAGGGCCAGCAGCAATCCCGGCAATCCTCCCCCGCTTCCTATATCTACAGCCTTGGAGCCTGAACCAAAAAACTTATCCTTAAACTTTAATATCGATAAACTGTCTAAAAAATGCCGGTTAACTATTTCTAACTTGTCCTTGGTACCTACCAGATTTATTTTTTGATTCTGGCTATGGAGGTAGTCCAGGAATTGGACTGCGGTATTAATAATATCCGGGGCCGTATCTATATCAAGGCTGCGGAGATAGTTTTTTATAATTTTAGCGTTATCCAATATTTATCTTCCTTTTAATGCTATCATCAAAATTGAAATGTCGGCAGGAGAAATACCGGCAATCCTGGAAGCCTGGCCCAGGGTGTTGGGCTTGATATTGGATAGCTTCTCCCTGGCTTCAAAAGTCAACCCTTTAAATTTATAATAATTTAGGTCGGGTGGCAATAAATAGTTTTCTAAATTTTTTAGTTTTTTGATATCCGATAATTGCCTGTTGATATAGCCTTCATACTTTATTATTATTTCAGCCTGCTCCTGCACCGCCTTAGGGTAAACACGAGGGGATATTTTACCTAAAGGTAATACCTGTCCTATGCCTATTTCTGGTCTTTTTAATAAGTTATATCCGGTGGTCGCTCCGTTATTAGGATTGCCCTGCTGGTAAACCATACTGGTATCTTTCAATTTTTGTATAAGATCCTTTATCTTTTGTTGTTTATTTTTAACGCTCTGGTATTGTTCCCGGCTAATCAGCCCTATCGCGTGCCCCTGCCCTGCCAGTCTCAAATCTGCATTATCGGCTCTCAGCAATAGCCTGTATTCTGCCCTTGAAGTATACATCCTGTAGGGCTCTATCAACTCCTTGGTTATCAAATCATCTATTAGCACACCAATGTAGCTGCTGTCCCGGGTCAGTATTAATGGTTTTTTTCCTTTAATCTTTAAAGCAGCATTTACTCCAGCTATTAATCCTTGGGCCGCTGCTTCTTCATAGCCGGAGGTACCGTTTATTTGTCCCGCAAAATAAAGGTTTTCTATTAATTTAGACTCAAGGGTATAGTTAAGTTGATTGGGTATCAAATAGTCATATTCCACTGCATAGCCTGGCCTGATTATGGCCGCATGGCGCAGACAATGAATGCTATTGATGATTTTTTGCTGAATATTAAAAGGCATGCTGGTAGTCAATCCCTGTAGATACATTTCATTGGTATTGGCTCCTTCCGGCTCTATAAATACAGGGTGTTTAGCTTTTTTAGGAAAATTTATTACTTTCCGGTCAATTGAGGGACAATGCCTGGGTCCATGAGTGTCTACCATTCCCGACCTTATTGGTGAAAATTCAATATTTTCTGCTATGATTTGGTGTGTTTTTTCAGTGGTATACGTCAGGTAACTGGGAATATTGATGAACTTAGAAAGATCTCTGTCTTGCCAGAAGGAGAACTGTCCAGGTTCATCATCACCGGGGCTTAGTTCAGCTGATGAAAAATCAATGGTTTTTTTATGGATACGGGGAGGGGTGGCAGTTTGAAATCTGTCCATCTTAAAACCTAATTCAGTAAGATTTTGAGTTAGTTCCATGGCCGGATATTCTCCCATCCTTCCTGCCCTGTAATCCCGGCTGCCAATAATGATCCTGCCTCTTAAAAAAGTGCCGCTGGTTATTACCACTGATTTAGCCCTAAATTCTAGGCCATCTTCAGTAAATACCCCTTCTACCCTGCCCTGGTGCACTATTAAACGCGAAACTGTACCCTGTTTGAGGATCAAATTAGGGGTATTCTCCAGAGTTTTCTTCATTTCTATTTCATATTCTTTTTTATCTATCTGTGCTCTTATACCTTGTACTGCAGGCCCCTTTTTGCGGTTCAAGATCTTGAACTGTATTCCGGTATTATCAGCAATTTTACCCATTTGGCCCCCTAGTGCATCTAATTCTTTGACTAGCTGGCTTTTCCCCACTCCCCCTATGGAAGGGTTGCAGGGCATTAGGGCTATTTTATCTAAATTAATAGTCAGCAGTAATGTATTTAGCTTTAATCTGGCACCAGCCAGGGCAGCTTCACATCCAGCATGGCCGGCTCCTACTACTATCAGGTCAAAATTCAATTAGCAATCCTCCTATGTTTCACGTGAAACATTTTTAACATAACACAATAAGGCAAAAATATCCGCAGAACTTACCCCTTCCATTTCTTGGGCCATCCTTAGGGTAGCTGGTTTCTTTTCCAGTAATGCCTGTAGAGCTTCATTAGAGATATTTCCCACCCTGTTGTAATCTATATTTGTAGGAATTTTTAAATTCAAGCTATTTTGAATAGCTTCTATATGCTTCTTATGCCTATCTATATAGAATTTGTATTTTGCTTCTATATAGGCAGTTTCCATTTCCTCAGCATCCAATTTGTATTTCTGGCTTAAATCACATCCCCTTTTAGCGCTAAAATGGTTAAAATCTTCTCTAAGCGGCAAGGTTTCTGATAACAGCTCTTTTGTTGCTGCCAATATCTTTTCATATTTATTTTCAATACTATCTGCTTTCTGGGTAAAACCCAGTTTTCTTAAATACTTAGACATCCTAAAGTCTGCATTATCGTGGCGGTGATAAAGCCTGTTTTCATTTCTGGAAGTTAGCATCCGGTAAGGCTGGCTGGCCCCCTTGGTAACCAAATCGTCTGCCAGTATCCCTAGATACCCATCTTCCCTTTCTATTACTACCGGTGTTTTTTGTTGAGCCGATCTGGCTGCATTTATGCCTGCCATAATACCTTGGGCTGCAGCCTCTTCATACCCAGTGGTGCCGTTAATTTGGCCTGCAAAGAACAGTCCGGGATATTCTTTGCTTTCCAGTATATGGTTTATTTGGTAAGGTAAAACATAATCGTATTCTACCCCGTATCCCGGCCTGGTTATGACTGCCTGGCCCAGTCCTTTAATTCTTTTTAATATACCTTGTTGTATTTCTTCTGAAAAAGTAGTCATAAGGCCGTGTATATACATCTCACTGGTATCAGCCCCTTCAGGCTGAATAAAAACCAAATGCCTTTTACGATTAGGGTACCTTAATATTTTTTCCTCTATGGAAGGGCAATATTTGGGACTTTCCGCCTGTTTTGCATGTCTTATTATGGGTGCTTTGGCTAGATTTTTCCTAATATAGCATATTGCTTCTTTTTCTACATAAGTTATATAGTTATTTATCTGTTCTTGGTGCTGATAGCTGCTTTCATAAGAGAATAGGCTGGGTTCTTTGTCAAATTCCTGCACGGATAAACAAGAGGTATCTATGGTTTTCCTATCCACCCTGGGAGGTGTGTCGGTTTGAAACCTGCCTAATTTTATGTTCATATGTTCCAAGCAAATGGGTAGGCTGTTAGAAGGAATTTCACCCTGCCTGCCGGCTTCAACCATATTGTCCCCCCAAAATATCTTCCCCCTCCAGAAGGTTCCACTACAGAGCACTACTGATTTGCTCCGATATTGGAAATTATCGCTGGTAGTTAGTATAAATAAACCATTATTTCTTTCTAGCCGGGTTACAAGAGCCTGTCTAAGGCCCAAATTATTCTGGTTTTCCAACACTTTTTTCATTTCCAGAAAATATCTGCGTTTATCAACAATAGCTCTCAAGGTCCTAACTGCCGGTCCCTTTGAAGTATTGAGCATTCTCATATGTATATAGGTTCTATCTGTATTTTTACCAATCTCTCCCCCCAATACATCAATTTCCCTTACCATTTGCCCCCTTCCTGGGCCGCCAATGGCGCTATTGCAGGGCATAGAAGCAATACTGTCCATATTTATATTTATCAGTAGTGTTTTTGCTCCCAACCTGGCAGAAGCTAGCGCAGCTTCACACCCGGCATGTCCAGCACCCACTACTATTACTTCAAAATCCAATTAATATTCCTCCTATGTTTCACGTGAAACATTTCGCCAAATTTTCTTATAATATTAAGTTTTGTCATTATTTTCCAATACAAAATTGAGAAAATATCTGATTTAAAACCTCATCGGTGGCCGTTTCTCCTGTAATTTCCCCTAACAGATCATTAGCTATTCTCAGATCTGATGCCGGAAATTCTTCTGAAAGGTGTTCATCCATGGCTTTTATGGCACTATCCAGTAAGCCCTTTACCTCTGCTAATATTTGTTTATGCCTGCTGTTTACTATCACCATCTCCTCTAAGCCAAGCTCCCCTTTTCCTAGAACCATTTCCTTTATTTTTTCCTCCAGCTTTTCTAAACCCCATCCCTTTATGGCTGATACCTCTACCCTATTTTTGTTGGGAAAATAAGGTTTTAACTCTTCTTTGCTTATATTCTGTCCTAAATCTATTTTATTTATGATTCCAATCTTGTTCTTATTGTTTATTTTCTTTATTATTTCTATATCTTTGCCAGCCATTTTTTTGCTTCCATCCAGCACTATCAGCACCAGTTCAGCTTCATCAATGTGCCTTAAGCTTCTTTCTACCCCCATTTTTTCGATTTTATTTTTTGTTTTCCTTATGCCTGCAGTATCCACTAATATTAAAGGTATACCGCTTATATATATAATTTCTTCTACTGCATCCCTGGTAGTCCCCGGAATAGGAGTCACTATTGCCTTTTCTTTTTTTACCAATAGGTTTAACAAGCTGGACTTGCCTACATTAGGCTTGCCTACAATAGCTACCTTAATCCCATTTTTAACAATTTCACCTTTTTTTTCGTCTTTTATCAGCTTATCCACAATTTTTTTTAAGTTTTTTACTTCCAGGCTTAATTGCCCATAAGGGGTTAATTCCAAATCTTCTTCTATAAAATCTACCGATGCTTCCAGCTGTACCAGCACCTTCACTATTTTTTGTTTGATTATTTTTATGGTTTTGCCAGTTTCTCCCTTAATATTTTTAGCGGCAATCTTTAAGCTTTCTACCGTTTTTGACCGCACCATATCTATTACTGCCTCTGCCTGGGAAAGATCTATTCTTCCATTAAGAAAAGCCCTCATGGTAAATTCTCCCGGTTCAGCTAGCCTGGCTCCCTGTTCCAAACACAACTCCAGCACCTTTGAAGTCGGAATAATCCCTCCATGGGTGTTTATCTCTACCACATCTTCCCTGGTATAGGACCTGGGCTCCCTCATTACAGATACCACTGCTTCATCCACCATATGTCCTTTTTTATCCAATATATGGCCATAGGCCATAGAATAGCTATCCAGTTCCTTTAACCTGTACCCAGAGCCTGCCTTAAACAACTTATCAGCAATAGCTACTGCCTCTTGTCCGCTAAGTTTTACAATACCTATAGCTGCATCCCCTGGTTTGGTGCCAATGGCAGCTATGGTATCCTGGTCAGATTTAAACATCATGTTTTCCTATCTTTTTGCTAAATATATAATATCTTTTTTTACTTAAAATCAAGAAGGCATAAAAAAATGGCACCTTTTAGGTGCCATTCCTTATTATTTTAAATTATTGGTTTTCTTGCACCGGATAAATCACTATTCTTCGATAAGGCTCCCTGTTTTTACTAATGGTTTTAATATTCTTAAAACCGGCTAAGGCATTGTGTACAACTTTTCTTTCAAAAGCACTCATGGGCTTAAGCTTTATTTTTATGCCTTCCTTGGCTGCTTTTTCTGCCATTTTTAACGCAGTTTTCTTTACTTTCTCCGCTTTCTTCTTTCGGTAATCCTTTATATCGATCGCTATATTTGTATCTGCCAATTTTTGCCTGGCAGCAATGAGATTGATAATATGCTCCAGGGCTTCAATGTTTTTGCCATTTTTCCCAATAGCCATCCCCAAATCCTTACCATAAACCGATATCATCATTTCTTCGGTATCTGTTTCTACCCTCACCTCTGGATCCATGCATATAATTTCTACTACTTTCTTTAAAACAGTTTCCAGCTTTTCCCAACCTTTATAGTCTTGGTCCTTTTCTGCAATAGTTAACTTTTTAGGGCTATGTTCCAGCAGCTGGTCATTTTCTTGTTCCTGCTTAAGAGATTCCACAAATGAGTCCAGAGCATCATGCATCTTTTGGTCTTCCATTATGCTACCAACACCTCGCTTACTATTTCTTCTTTCTTCTCTTCTTTCTTTTCTTGCCAGCTATTTCCTTTTTCTCTTCTTCCGATATTGGTTTCTCTTCTTCTGGCGGAGCTTTTTCCTGTACCTTTTCCTGGTGGTCTCCTCTTCGCACCCATCTGTTTACCAGGTACTGTTGGCCCATGGTCCACACATTGGTGGTAACCCAGTATACCAGTATACCTGAAGGCAGCCTGAAAGAAATAAAACCAAACACCAGGGGCATTACATAAGTTAGAAAGGACTGTTTGGGATCTGTGGTGGTCATCTTGGTAGTTAAAAACATGGTTCCCACCATGAGGATAACTAATATGTAGTAGGGGTCTGGCTCTTTAAGGTTTAGCCAGCCAAATTGGAAGCTCTCAATTATGCTGGTTACCCTTTCGGTAGGATTCCTAAGGGTCTGAAATAAAGCAAAAAATATAGGCATCTGCAGTATTAGGGGCAGGCATCCAGCCAAGGGGTTTACATTATTCTCTTTATAGAACTCCATGGTTTTTTCCTGGATTTTTTGCTGGTCGCCCTTAAATTTCTTTTGTATTTCTTGAATCTTGGGCTGCATCTTCTGCATCTTAGCCATTGATTTGGTCTGGCTGATGGTAAGGGGGGTAAGCACTATCCTCACTATGACTGTCAATAGTACTATAACCCAGCCATAGCTCTGTACCACGTTCTGGTACAGATAAACCATTATGTGCTCCATAACATTTTGTATGGGCATTAGTAACTCAAATATTCGCTCCAAACTAAAAAACCTCCCTTTTTATTTAACCGGATCGTATCCGCCTTTGTTAAAAGGATTACATCTTAATATTCTGTATACAGCTTTCATACTACCTTTTAGTACACCATATTTATATATTGCGTCTACTGCATATTGTGAGCAAGTAGGATAAAACCGACAGCTGTTTGGCAATATAGGTGACAGGAACCTCTTATAAGCTTTTATGATTGTTATCAATATTTTTTTCATGCTGCTGGCTAAATATGGTTGGTTACTTATAGGCAGACAAAACCTGGTTTAGGAATTGCTTTAATTGTTCATAGGTAGCAAAAGCTGACTCTTTTTTTGCTATTATTAAAAGGTCCAGGCCCTTTTGTTTTTGCCCTGTTTTCCTTAACACTTCTTTTATTATCCTTCTTATCCTGTTTCTAACTACAGAATTTCCAATATATTTGCCTGTACTTATTCCGGCCCTTAACATATCCAGGTCATTTTCAGCAATATAAACCTTTAGATACCTTCCATCGGTTCTTTGGCCCTGATGATAAATCCTATTAAAATCACTCTTTCTTTTAATAGTGGTAAAGGGCATTAAGCAGTTAACTTCTTTCTGCCTTTTCTTCTTCTGTTTGCAATAATCCTTCGGCCTGCCTTGGTCTTCATCCTAGCTCTAAAGCCATGTACCTTTTTTCTTTTTCTAACATTTGGCTGATATGTTCGTTTCATATTTTTTAATCCTTAAGCAATCTGTTTTCAATCAAGTTTAAAATTATACATTCTAATGCTGCTAATATCAAGCATCATCGGCTCCTCCGCAACCTTCAAACACTTGTTCTAGCATAAGAGCCTGATGAAAAGCTTTTTTCACATCTGTTTATAATATAGTGGAGTTTTTCAAAATCAAGTAAAATTTTTCGAAAAGTTTTCAACACCTGTGGAAAATAATGTTAATAACTCAAAAAAGGCCACTGTATGGGCTTCCAAGAAATCATAATTTCTGGTTGGTGTATGGTTTTAATGCTGAATTTTTCCTATATCTCTGTTAGTATTTTTAAAAAAAATATTGTTAATAACTCTACCAGTTGAAAAGATGTTGAAAAGATTGATTGATAAAAACATCCTAAATTTATATAATTCTGTTTGTTATTAGCAACATAATCCTATTTTTTATGTCAGACGAATCAGTTAACCCTAATAAAGAACCTGAGGTATTTATACCGGTCAGAATAGCTATATATGATAATTTGCGAAGCATACCCCGGGTAGTAGAGCTTAATTTTAACAGCATTAAAGATTTTATTAATGAGACCTCGCAAAAAACCTATACCCTTTCCCATGAAGTAGGGGGCCAGATTCCGTACACCATTATTAGGGAAATTATTGAAAATTTAATACATGCAGAATTTTGTGAAATTATTATAACCATAACCGATGCCGGAAACCATATTATAGTATCCGACCAGGGCCCGGGGCTGGAAGATAAGGAGAAAGCTTTTTTGCCGGGATTTACTTCTGCTACCCAGAAAATGAAAGAGTATATTAGGGGAGTAGGCTCTGGGTTGCCGATAGTAAAAGAAACCATTACCTTCTCGGGGGGGTCTATAGATATAACCGATAACCTAAAAAAGGGTACAGTAGTTTCTTTAAAGATAGACAACCGGCCCCAGCAACAGAACCAGGAAGCAGAACCCCTGCCGGCCTCTGAAGATAAAAGCCAAAAGGGTAAGGAATTTGAAAATATAGAGTTAAGCATAAGGCAGAAGCAAATATTATCCCTTATATTGGAGATGGATGAGGCCGGGCCTTCCAAGATTGCCAAAGAACTAAACTTCAGTCTTTCCACTTCTTATAGGGAATTAATAGGTTTGGAAAACCAAAAGCTTCTTACCTCCAGCAGCTCTGGAAAAAGAAGCTTATCTCCCCGCGGGGTTAAATACCTTGAATATTATTCAAATAGTTTTTAATATAGGCATATTATGTTAGATATTAATGATTCTTGGAAATTGGTTTTAGAAGACATTAAGGGCATTATAAATATGCCCACTTTTAAAACCTGGTTTGAAAACATTTATCCGGTATCTTTTAAAAAAAACTGTTTAACCATATCGGTTAACAGCCATTTTGCCAAGGAGTGGCTGGAAACCAGGTATGTAGAAATTCTTTCTAATTCAATTAAGAAAAATATTAACAAAGATTGTGTATTTAAAATAATAGTATCTCCGGGAGAAGAGCTGGTTTACTCTGATTCTGATTTAATGCCGCCAAACAAGCCCAAACAAAAAAAGACTAAGGCCGTCACCTCCAGGTTTAACCATAAATATACTTTTGATACTTTTGTAATCGGCAGTGGAAACAGGTTCTCCCATGCAGCTGCCCAGGCAGTTAGCGAAAACCCTGGCAAGGCTTATAACCCTTTGTTTATATACGGAGGGGTGGGCTTGGGAAAAACCCACCTGCTCCATGCTATTGGCCAATATATTATACAGCTCTATCCTGACCTTACCGTTACTTATGTTTCAGCTGAAAAATTTTTAAATGATTTCATTAACGCTTTAAGGGATAAGACAGTGCTTACTTTTAAAGAGCATTACCGCAACACTGATGTTCTGCTGGTAGATGATATTCAGTTTTTAGAAGAAAAGGAAGCCAGCCAGGAGGAGTTCTTTCATACCTTTAATGCCTTGCACGATACCAACCGCCAAATCGTTTTGTCCAGCGATAGGAAACCTAAAGATATTTCCACCCTGGAAGAAAGATTAAGATCCAGGTTTGAATGGGGTTTGGTAACCGATATCCAGCCTCCGGATTTTGAAACCCGTTTTGCTATTTTAAGAAAATATTCCGAAAGGGAAAAAATCGTAGTTTCTGACGACATACTAAGCCTGATTGCCAGCAAAATATCTTCCAATATCAGGGAGCTGGAAGGAGCTCTTACCAGGGTGGTAGCATACGCTTCCCTGACCAAATCCAAGCCCGATTTAGAAGCTGCCAAGAATGTTTTAAAAGACATACTTCCGGACAATATAAGCCAAAAGATAACCATACAACAAATTATTAAAGAAGTATCAAATCATTTCTCTATTCCAATTAACACCCTTACCGGTTCAAAAAGAAGCAAGTTTGTGTCCCAGGCCAGGCAGCTGGCTATGTATCTGTCCCGTGAGCTTACCAGCAATTCTTTGCCCAAGATAGGTAACGCTTTTGGAAACCGTGACCATGCCACTGTTATTTATGCTATCAGCAAAATATCTGACCTTATGAACAAAGACGAATCTGTATATAAACATATACAGCAGATCACCAATAATATTAAAAACAAACCATAATAGCTGGTGTTGATAACCTGTGCATAACTGGCTTTTTTTATCCACAACCTTTTTAAATATGGTGGATAACTTACCTTCTTTTTTTTTAAGTTTAAAACTCTGCTTTTTATCCACAGCTTTTAAAAATTTTTCCCACAGCCTCCTACCAGCTGCTGCCTTTAAAAAAGGCAGTTACCAACAGTTTGAACAGCACCTATAATTACTATTAGTTATTTAAATAATTAAGTATATATAATAGAATGGTTAATAAGTTAACCATTTACTTAAAAGAGGTTAAAAATGAAAATACAAACCACCAGAACTGATCTTCTAAACAGTATTATGTTTGCCAGCAGGGTAATTTCTTCTAAAAACACCAACTACATCTTAAGCGGTTTGATGATGGAAGCAGACCGGGAGTTAAGTGTTTACAGTACAGATTTGGAAACCAATATAAAAACCAGCATCAAGGCTAATATTCTTGAAAAGGGAAAATTAGTTGTTCCTTCCCGGATAATATTAAACATATTAAAAAACTTTCCTGAATCCAAAATCGAACTTGAATTCCAACCGGATACCAACCAATTGAAGATAACCTGCCAAAAAGCAGCTTTTAACCTCAACACCTTTCCCTTAGAAGAATTTCCCCAGTTTCCCCAAATAAAAAAGGAAAACTCTTTTTATATAGATATGAAAAATTTTAAAAAAATTGTTAATAAAACCCAAAGATCTATCTCTAATGACGAGGGCAGGGTAATACTGACCGGTGTATTATGTGAAATCAAGGATGATGTTTTCAGTATGGTATCCACTGACAGCTACCGTCTTTCGTTTGTGGAACAAAAACTAAAAGACCTAAACCAGCAAATTTCAGTAGTTATCCCTGGAAAAGTTTTAGAAAATATTGCCAAGAGTGAAACCAATGACGGGAAACTGGAAGTAAATATCGAAGCCAGCCAGATAAGCTTCGGCATAATGGATAAGAATGGTTTTAAGGCCACTATCGTCTCTAGGCTGCTCTCAGGAAAGTTCCCTGATTACAAGCAGCTAATCCCTAAGAATGTAAAACACAATATAGTGGTAGACCGTGAAAAATTACTGGAAGTGGTAAAAAGAATTTCCTCCATATCCCAGGACAATATACCCATAAGCCTGGAGCTGGCAGAAGGCAATATGAAAGTATTTATGGATATAAAGGAAGTGGGCAGCTCCAGCGAAGAGTTTAAAGTGCCTTATGGGGAAGAAAAAATTGAGATAGCTTTTAATCCCCAGTTTTTAATAGACGGCATTAACATGATCGAAGGAAAAAATATTATACTGGGAATAGAAGAATCGTTAAAACCGGTTCTCTTAAAACAGGAACAAGACCAAAGCCTTTTCTATTTACTTATGCCCATACGAATATCTTAACCCGGGTGATGTCATGGCCAGTCTAAATATTTCTATAATCGGTGCAGGCAGGGTGGGTTCCACCATGGCCTGTTTGCTAAAAGGCGGACCAAAAAGTAAAATCAAGGTAACCGCAGTATCCAGCAGGACGCATAATTCCATTGACCGGCTTAAGGCTATCATGGGTAATGACCAGGGACAGATATGCTTTACCCTGGATAATGTGGAAGCGGCCCGCAGGGGTAATTGTATATTAATCGCTACCCCCGATGATCAGGTAAAGAAGGTTTGCAGCCAGATATTTGATAAGATTAAACTGCAAAAAGAAAAATATGTTTTTTACTTCAGCGGGTCCAAACCCCTGGAGGTAGTTGAACCCGCCCGTAAAGCGGGGGCTTTTACAGGCTGCATGCATCCTATAAAATCATTTGCCTCCCCATCACAAGCGGCAAAAACCATGGCAGGCACAATATTTGGTTTAACTTTTACGGAGGCGGAAGCGGGAAGAGTATTAAAGGTATTGGTAGAAAAACTGCAGGGCAATTATATGGAAGTAAAAGACAGTAAAAAAACCCTGTACCATGCTGCCTGCTGTGTAGCTTCCAATTACCTGGTAGCATTATTGGACTATTCCTTATCCCTGGTAACCAGCATAGGTATTGAACCCGGCCTGGCAACCAAAGCCCTGTTATCCCTTTCTGCCGGCACTTTGGATAATATTGAAAAGCTGGGCACTAAAAAAGCCTTAACCGGGCCCATTGCCAGGGGGGATACGGGCACCATAGAAGAGCATTTGGAACAGATTGGCCAATGCGGATGTCAAAAAGACATTTACCTGGTGATGGGAAAGAAATCAGCAGACATTGCCTATGGCAATAAATGGCTGTCAGGAGAAAAATATAAATTATTAAATTCTATACTGGAGGATAGCCCGAACCATGAACTCAAAAAAGATAACCATTAGCACCTTACTGGAAATGAAAAAAAAGGGAGAAAAGATAACCATGCTAACCGCCTATGATTATCTGATGGCTTCCCAAATGGATGAATGCGGAATAGACCTCATCCTGGTAGGGGACTCAGTAGGCAATGTGTTGCTGGGATATCCAAATTCAATCCCGGTTACCATGGAAGAAATGATTCATCACTGTAAAGCAGCTAGAAGGGGAACCACTAATGCCTTGTTGATAGGAGACCTGCCATTTATGTCCTATCAGGTGAGCACAGAGGGTGCGGTAAAAAACGCAGGAAGGCTGGTAAAGGAAGCAGGAGTTGAAGCCGTAAAACTGGAAGGGGGACAAGAGGCAGTAGAAGCTATAGAAAAAATTGTGGCCGCCGGAATACCGGTAATGGGGCACCTGGGTCTTACTCCCCAATCCATAAACAAATTGGGAGGATATGGGGTTAGAGGAGAAGGGGAGGAGGAAGCTAAGCAGATTATAGCTGATGCCAAGGCCTTGGAGACCGCAGGTATATTTGCCCTGGTATTAGAAAAAGTTCCTGCCCGCCTAGCTAAAGAAATAACCGGTATGCTGTCTGTTCCCACTATTGGCATAGGGGCGGGAGTAGATTGTGACGGACAGGTGCTGGTAACCCATGATATGCTCGGCTTTTTTGAAAAGTTTAAGCCTAAATTCGCTAAAAGATATATGGACCTGGCTGGCCAGATGAAAAACTGTTACCGTCTTTATATAGAAGAAGTCAAACAAGAAAAGTTTCCAGGCCAGGAGCATAGCTATTAGAAATGAAAATTATTACCAGCATAAAAGAAGCACAGGCTATTGGCAGCAAAATAAGGGCTAGCCATAAAATTATTGGTTTTGTCCCCACCATGGGCTATCTGCACCGGGGGCACCTGAGTTTGATGAAACTGGCCCGGAAAAAATGTGACGTGCTGGTGGTAAGCATTTTTGTTAATCCTATACAGTTCGGCCCGTCTGAAGATTACAAAAAATATCCCCGCGATCTCCAACACGACTCTGCAATGGCCCAAGAAGCAAAGGTAGACTATCTTTTTTGCCCCAGGGCAAAAAACATGTATGGCCCCGGCTACAGTACTGTAGTAAACGTAAACGGGCTAGACCAAATAATGTGTGGTAAGCAACGGCCCGGGCATTTTAGCGGGGTATGCACGGTAGTGCTCAAGCTGTTTAATATAATTAAACCCCACCAAGCCTATTTTGGGCAAAAAGATTACCAGCAGCTGGCCATAATAAAAAGGATGGCCAGGGATCTAAATTTGGAGATAAAAATATTGGCTGGAAAAACAGTTAGGGAAAAAGACGGTTTGGCCATAAGTTCCAGAAATGTTTACCTTAACCGGGAGCAAAGGCAGAATGCTGCGGTACTTTATAAAAGTTTGCACCTGGCGGGAGGATTGATTCTAGACAGGCAACCGGTAGAAAAAGCCCGCAAAGAGGGAGTAGGCCTGTTAAAGTCCAACCGTTTTGTAACTGCCATAGACTATTTTGATATCAGGGACGCCCAAACCTTAAAACCGGTACTGGATACCAGCTTAAAAAATGATATACTTATCGCTGCAGCCATTCATATGGGTAAAACCAGGCTGATAGACAATATAATAATAAGAGGCAAGAAGTGAACATTACTATACTGAAAAGTAAAATACACCGGGCAGCGGTAACCGACGCTAATATACATTATGTGGGCAGTATTACCATTGACCGGGAACTTATGGAGCACGCCAACCTTATAGCTTATGAAAAAGTTCTGGTAGTAAGCCTGGATAGCGGGCAAAGGCTGGAAACCTATGTTATAGAAGGCCCTAAAGGCAGCAGAGGGGTTTGTTTAAATGGGGCGGCAGCCAGGAAAATCATAAAGGGTGACCGAATAATAATAATGTCTTTTGCTTCTATGGATATCCAAGAAGCTAAACACTTCAAACCTAAAATTGTAACCTTAAATCAGGATAACCAGATTATTGATGAAGAAAACCACGTAAAACAAGATGACCAATGCTAGATATGTATCCATACCCTTAATAATTTTGGCAGTTTTCTTTATTTGTTCCTGCAGCCAGCCAGAACCACAGCGAGACCTGGAATCTTTTAGAAATGACCAGACAGCCCTTTACTATTTTGACTACCATAATATTGGTCTGGAAAGTACTACTTCTATAGGCATAGATATAAGTAAGCTGAATTTGGACATGGACATGTATGGAACCCTGGCGCTGATGGGAGAGATTAAAAACAACTCTTCCTCCATCAAATCTGATCTGGTTTTTACCCTTGATTTTTTGGATAACCGGCAGCAGCCCCTTTTTTCTTTGGAATACCCCAGCCGGATAAAATATCTGCTTCCAAAAAACACCATGCCTTTTTGCCTGTACATAGACCAGAAGGATAAGTATATAGACATATCCAGGGTAAAAATCGGAACCAATTATAAGGATTTACACAGCCAGTTTAAAGGCAATCCGGTAGTGCAGCAGGAGAAGTACTATTATGAAGGCAATTACTTGATTATAGAGGGCCAGCTCATCAACCTGGGTTCAGTAAAGGTGGAGGACCTGCTCTTGTTTTGCACCTTCTATAACAGTAAACAACAGGTGGTATCCGTGAAGAAATGCTATCTGCCCCGCAGAGAACTGAATCCCCAAAGCAGGCAAAAATTTGAATTAAAGCTTCTGATGGATGCCTATCTACCTGATTTTACCCACCATGATTTTGCTGTCTTTTTTAAAGATGCCTTGGAAGAGGTTTATTAAAGCCAGTCCTTATGCTTAAAATACATAAACATCCCCAGGGCCACCAGCACCAGCACCGCTAGAATTATAATAAAGGCAAAAGCATGGTTTCCTAAAGGCAGGCCTACATTCATACCGTAAAGCCCGGTAACAAAAGTAAGCGGAAGAATTACTACTGAAAATATGGTAAGGATACGCATGATATCATTTATCTTATTGGACAGCAGGGACTGATGGGCATCATGTATGCCTTCTATTAATTCCTTATAGTTTTCCAAGGTATCCCATATCTTTTCAATATGGTCCACCAGATCGCTAAAATAAACTTCCAGCTCATCAATCAAAAACTCCATATCTTTAATCTCTAAAGTCTTAAGCAGTTTTCTCTGGGGGAAGATTATATTCCGGAAGGTCAGTATATTGGTTCTTATTCTCAATATATCCCTAACATTTTTATTGCTTACCTTTTTAAAAATCTGGTCTTCTACGCTCTGGATATTCCTGTATATCTTGTTAAGTATGGGAAAACTGTAATCAATTAAGGCATCAATTACCCGGTGCAGGAGATAACCGGAGCCCAGGGGCAAGGTATCATGTTTTTCAATAATGCTGGCCCAGGTATTCTGGATGGGCTTACAAAGGCCGTGGTGTACGGTTACCAGAAAATTTCTCCCGATGAAAATGTTGACTGTAAAAGGAACCAGTTTGCGGGTTTGCTTTATAAAGAAGGGTATATGCATTACTAAAAACATATAGTCGTCATACTCATCCAGCTTAGGTCTTTCGATCACTGACAGGCAGTCTTCTATATCCAGGGGGTGAAACTTAAAATCGTCCATTAAAAACTGCATTATATCCCGGTTAGGGTTCTCAATATCCACCCAAATTATATATTGCTGGTTATTGAGGTATGGTGCTATATCTTTAGGGGTAAGGTCTTGGGTTATTGATTTAGTATCCTTGTCAAAAACCATCAGTTTCATCGCATCACCCCTTATAATGTGGTAAGTGTTTAATATTATTATAAATTCATTTATTTTTTAAAAGGGCTTATGCCTTGCCAGCCTAGGAGGTTCAAGGTGAGAGCCTTTATAACTTAAAATGCTATTTTATATATAAAGATTTGTCAAAATATTTTACAAAACGGCTGCATTGATTATTGGACTAAAAAACTGCTGCAAATATTGATATTATATATGCATTAATAAATAAAAAAGGGGTTAAGGGTGAATATAGAGGATAATTATAATTTTGGCGGGTGGAAGAACTGCATTAGGATGTACAATGAGGAAGTGGAGCTGGTCTGCACTACCGAAGTAGGGCCCAGGGTGGTAAGATTTGGCTTTATAGGAGAACAAAACCTGTTTAAGGAATTTAAATCAGAACAGGGGAAAACAGGAGGTACGCAGTGGCGAAGCTATGGAGGACATAGACTATGGCACAGCCCCGAAGCCAAACCCAGGACCTACTATCCTGATAACGAGCCGGTAGATTACAGCCTGGAATCCAATACTGTTATTTTAACCCAAAAGACCGAGACCAGTACCGGCCTGCAGAAACAAATCGAAATTTCCTTTACGGATACCAACCGGGTCAAGGTGATACACCGAATAATAAATCATAACCTATGGGATATCCGTTTTGCTCCCTGGAGCTTAACTGTTATGAATGTTAAGGGCCGGGCAATAATTCCACAAGAACCCTATGTCAGCCTGGAAGAAAGGCTTACCCCGGTAAGACCCATGGCTTTATGGGGCTATACCGACATGTCGGATTCCAGGTGGATATGGGGAAAAAAATACATTCAATTAATCCAGGATCCCGGGCAGCCGGCTCAGCAGAAATTAGGGGTATTAAATAAACTGGGTTGGATAGCCTATGTGCTGGAAGGCCAGGTATTTATTAAACGTTACCCTTACCATGTCCAGGCCCTTTATCCGGATTATGGAGTAAATACTGAAATTTATACCGATGCTGATATTCTAGAGATGGAAACCCTGGGTTCATTCCAGGAAATAGCGCCCAGGAACTATGCGCATCATACTGAACATTGGGCCATATTTAAGGCAGAGGTGGGCACAGGCGAAGAGTCTATTGAGCAAAACCTGATTCCCTTAATCAACCCCAAAGCCTAAATATTGCAAAGGTTTTGGGTGTAAATATATCATGATCTATTTTTGGCAGACCATAATGATTTGGGGATAATTCATATAAATTTTTCCTTCAATCATCTGGGGAGAGAAACCAGTATTATTTTGGCCCAAATCTGCTTTTATCAGTTCCCTTATCTTCTGGTCATCGCCCGGGTTCGGAAAAGAGTTGGCTAATTGGTCTTCTATTTCCCGGGGCAGCTTATAGTATTTATTATCTATGTTTTTAAGCCCTGCTTCCTCTGCCAGGCTTAAAAATTGATCTGGAGTAAGGGCTTTGGTAGTGGAAGGATCCCTAAGTTTTTCCACCTGGTTATAGCCTTTCTGGCTTTCAGGAAGGGGGGCCACGTCTATTATGGAAACCCGCCCGCCATTTTTACATACCCGTTTCATCTCCACCATCCCCTTCAGGGGATAAAGTAAATGATGGAAGGAGTACCTGGTTATTACCACATCAAAACTGTTGTCAGGATAAGGCAAGTTGTACATATCTCCTACTGCCCAGTCAATATTTTCAATGCCCTGCTCCGATTGAAGCTGCTGGGCCCGCTCAATCATGGCAGGCACCTTATCTATCCCTGTAACCGCTTTGGCATGTTTAGCTATAGCTAAAGACATCATGCCGGGTCCGCAGGCTACGTCCAGCACTTTGTCCTGAGCTGTAATTTTAGAGGTATTGATAATAAGATTAAATATTGCTTGGTCTGAATGATCGGCTATGGTGGAAAAGGGAATAGCCTGTTTGGAGAACTGAGCCATTATTAGTTCGTCGTGATTAGCATCGTGGTTAGTCAATGTAACTCCTTCTAATAAATGGTTAATTATTATTCCAAACCAATATACTCCATTTGAGATTCTGGTACAAGGCTGGTATCCATAACTGGCGGAATATCTATCTGTGCTGTAAGCTTAAAAAAATTAAAAACAGCCACTGATGCAGCTTGAATCATTTTGGGTTTGGCATTATGCTTAAACAATACTGATAATTCATAACTGCCGGCTAAATTATTGCAAAACTAAGCTATTGCCGGTAAGAAAAAATGCAGGTTCCGGGCTTACCCTTTAAAGCCGGCCATAAATTAATATTGTAGCCAGTTTAATTTAAATATCAGAGGGATAATGATAACGAACTAAAATATTAAATATCTTATTACAGAAAGGATTTGAGGTGGAGTCACAGTCATATGTACTAGGTCTGGATTTTGGTACCGATTCAGTAAGGACAGTGGTGGTTAACGCCGTCAACGGGGAAGAAATTGCCACCAGTGTTTCCTATTTTAAGAGATGGAAGGAAGGCCGGTATTGCAATCCGGAAAAAAACCAGTTTAGGCAGCACCCCCAGGACCATATAGATGCTATGGTGCAATCGGTTAAAGAGGCACTGGCCCAGGTAGACAAATCCGTAGCCGGCCAGGTAGCAGGAATTGGTATAGACACTACCGGATCTACTCCCGGCCCCATAGATAAGGACGGACGGGTGCTGGCTTTCCGGGAAGAATTTAAGGATAACCCTAATGCCATGTTTGTATTGTGGAAAGACCACACGGCAGTAAAGGAAGCCCAGGAGATTAATCAGGCTGCCAAGGCATGGGAAGGACCTGATTATACCCAGTATGAAGGCGGCATATATTCCACCGAGTGGTTCTGGTCCAAGATACTCCATATATTAAGGGAGGATGAGAAGGTAAGAGAAGCTGCCTGGTCCTGGGTAGAGCATGCAGACTGGGTTCCCGCTCTGCTTACCGGGAATTTAGAACCGAAAAAAATCAAGAGGTCGCGCTGTGCAGCGGGGCATAAGGCCATGTGGCATGCAGACTGGCAAGGCCTGCCCCCTGAAGAATTTTTGGCTTCAGTGGATCCTTTGCTATCCAATTTAAGGGAAAGGCTTTATGAAGTGACCTATACCTCTGACACCAAAGCAGGCCAGCTGACTGCAGAGTGGGCTCAAAAATTGGGGCTGCCGGAAGGCATTGCAGTATCGGTAGGAGCCTTCGACGCCCATATGGGAGCGGTAGGGGCAGAGATAAGAGAGAAGACCTTTGTAAAAATACTGGGTACTTCCTGTTGTGATATAGCGGTTACTCCCAGGCAGGAAAAGGAAAAACTGGTGGCAGGAATATGCGGCCAGGTAGACGGCTCGGTAATACCATCAATGATTGGCCTGGAAGCAGGGCAGTCCTCTTTTGGTGATGTCTATGCCTGGTTCAGGGACATACTGCTGTGGCCCGCTAAAAATATCGGGGATATGGATGAGAACCAGATACAAAAATGGGCAGATAAAATAATACCGGAACTAGACCGCCAGGCGGAGCAAATTGAGCCTGAGCAGACTGGCCTGCTGGCTTTAGACTGGCTAAACGGCCGCAGGACGCCCTATGCGGACCAAACACTGAAAGGAGCCATCATTGGATTGACCCTGGGTACCACCGCCCCTAAAATATTCAGGGCTTTGGTGGAGGCTACCGCCTTAGGCGCAAAAGCTATTGTAGAAAGATTCAGGCAGGAGGGCATAGAAATTGAAGATGTAGTAGGAATCGGAGGAATAAGCCAGAAATCCCCTCTGGTTATGCAGACCCTGGCCGATGTGCTGGACATGCCGGTAAAGGTTGCCACTTCAGAACAAACAGTAGCCTTGGGAGCTGCCATGTTTGGGGCTATAGCAGCAGGAATTTATAAAGATGTGGCAGAAGCACAGAAAAATATGGGCAGCGGCTTTAGCGCTACCTATAAACCGGATGCGGGGAGAGCCAAATTTTACTTAAAACTGTACCAACAATACCAAAGGCTGGGTTCCAGCTTAGAAGATCAACTAAAGGAGCTTTAACATGCTGGAAAGGTTAAAACAAGAAGTATGCCAGGCCAATCTGGAACTGGTAAATCAGGGTCTGGTTATATATACTTTTGGCAATGTCTCTGCCATAGACCGCAGCCAGGGGCTGGTTTGCATAAAGCCCAGCGGGGTTGAGTATCAAGAAATGAAGCCCGAGGATATGGTTATATTGGATTTGGAGGGCAATAAGGTGGAAGGAAAACTAAATCCTTCTTCTGACACCAAAACCCATATTATGCTTTATAAAGGTTTCCCCCAAATAGGGGCAGTGGCCCATACCCATTCGGTTTTTGCCACTTCCTGGGCGCAGGCTCAAAAGCCCATACCCTGCCTGGGTACCACCCATGCAGATTATTTTTATGGCGGGGTGCCCTGCACGCCGGCTATGTCGGACCAACAGATACAAAAAGATTATGAACAGGAGACTGGGACCCTTATTTTGGAGACCTTTAAGCCATTGGATTATAGGGTCTGCCAGGGGGTGCTGGTGGCTAGCCACGGCCCCTTTACCTGGGGAAAAGATGCTGCCCAGGCGGTATATATGAGTACTATGCTGGAATGGGTAGCCAGATCCAGCCTTTATACCCTGATGTTAGACCCTGAACATAAAAATATCAGCAAAGCGCTATTGGACAAGCACTACCTGAGAAAACACGGCCGGGAGGCTTATTACGGGCAGCAATAGCAAGGCGCTTTAATTCAATTTTTTTCTATTATAGAATGATAAACGTATTTGTAATATAATTTTACCACTATGAGGACAGAAACAAATAAAAAGGTTGCCTGGATAATTATAGGGTTGATGGCATTGCTGTTGCCTTTAAGTTCCTGCCGGCTGCTGGAGCAGCCTGCTGAACAAACAGCCGCGCCCAGTCTGCCGGAGACAGAAACCATAGAAGCTCCTCTGCCGGTGGAAGGCTCCCTTGATGTAAAAATAGAAATATGGAACTATATAAATCCTAAGGAAAGGTTGACCCTGATCGATTCAGTAGAGGAGTTTATGGCTGAAAACCCGGGAGTGGCAGTAGAAACCAGGCATATTAGGAGCGAGGAAGAGCTGTTGGACCAGTTTGAAGCAGCCAGTTTGGCCGGTTCAGGGCCGGACTTGATTTTAACCGATTTGGTAAATGTGCAGAGACTGGCAGAAAACAAGGTAATTAAAGAGATAACAGATCTTGATTATCAGCAGTTTTTAAACGGCCTGTCCGAAATATCTGTTTATGAAGGCAAAAATTATGGAATCCCCTTCAGGGCGGAAGATTTTCTGGTGTTTTATTATAATCAGGATTATATCAATTCACCGCCTGGGGATTTTGAAGCACTATTGGAATACTGCCAGGAAGTCAATGATGAGCAGCAGCAGATTTATGGGTTCATGCTAAATGAAATGGAAGCTGACTGGATAATCCCTTTTATTGGAGGATATTCTGACTGGATTGTGGATTATGCCAATTATTCCCTAAGCTTGGACAGTGAAGGGACTATAAAAACCCTGGAGTTTTTATTAATGATTTATGATCAGCAGGAACCCCTCATTCCCAGGACAACCGGTTATGAAGAAATGAACGCCATGTTTAAAAGCGGAAATTTACACATGATTATAAACAGCATAACTGCTGCTGAAGAATATATATCTGAAAATCTAAATATTGGAGTTGCCAGGATACCGGAAGTTTATGGAGAAAATAGAAGGCCCACTCCCCTTATATGGGGGACAGGCTTTATGATAAATGCTAATTGTTACGGGCAAGAACTGGAAGCAACCCAAAGTTTCATAGATTTTATGCTTTCAGATCAGCAGCAGATAAAATGGACCAGGGACACAGGAACCTTTCCCGCTACCATAGCGGCCAAGGATGATGAATATATAAGGGATAACAGGATACTGGCCGACGCCTTTACTCAAGCCCAGCTATGCCGGGGCATTCCTCCTGATAGTATAATCAGGGCTATACGCGATTCCATTCGGATAAATTTGCCTAAAGTTTTAGAAGAGGAATTTCCAATAGAAGAGGCTGTAGCCAAGATACAGGAAGATGGAATAAGGTTAAGGTCAGGCAGCATTACTGTAGAACAGTTGATGGAGGAATCTTTGCAGCAATAAGGAGGAGTAATGGATAGGTATGAACAAGATGGAATAAAATCATTTTTTATTAAAGGGATAATCATAATTGCAGTAGCAGTAATTTTCCTTATTCTAGGGGGACTGTTTGCCCTGGGGGCAATATCGGTGGCTAATAATGTTTCCCCCGGCGAGCTTTTAAGGGGACAATTTTTTTCTTCCCCCTCTCAGGAAAGCGACCCTTCACCAGTGCCGGAAGAAGAGCAGCAAAAGCTGCCCGGACTTTCTGAGAAAAATACAGCAGAAATACCATCCCTGCAGGCAATAGATAAAGCTATCAGCGAAGTAGCTAAAAAAGTTACTCCATCGGTAGTAAATATAAGGGTCAGCGTTAAGCAGGAAGACATATTTGGTAATGAATATTATTCAGAGGGTTTGGGTTCAGGAGTAATTTATACCAATGACGGCTATATTATTACCAACAACCATGTGGCCGGGGATGCAGAAGAGCTTATGGTAAGGCTGGCTGATGGGTCAGAGCACCCGGCTGTTTTGGTAGGCTCGGATGCCAATACTGATGTAGCAGTAATAAAAATAGAAAAAGATAATCTGCCCGCTGCCGACTTTACCTCCATAGAAAACGTAGAGGTAGGAGAGATAGCCATAGCTATAGGCAGCCCCTTTGGACTGGAACAAACGGTTACCATGGGAGTGGTAAGCGCCAAGGGAAGAGACATATCTGTCTCCAGTGACACCCTGCCCATGGTAGACTTAATCCAGACTGATGCCTCCATCAACCAGGGAAACAGCGGAGGCCCCTTGGTTAATTCCTCGGGTCAAGTCATTGGAATTAACACCCTTATCTTTTCCACCTCCGGCGCCAGCGCCGGGGTAGGTTTTGCCATACCCAGCGATACTGCTACCAATATTGCCGGCCAGATAATAAAGTATGGGGAAGCAAGGATACCGTTCATTGGTATAGAGATGGGTGCCAACCCTACAGATATAGTGGGAGTATATGTAACCGGGGTGCTAAATGGTTACCCCGCCCAGGAAGCAGGGGTAAGAAGAGGAGACATAATTGTGGAGATAGCAGGCAGGGAAGTGACTACCACCTATGAGCTGCTGGCCCAAATTTTAAGGCATAATGTGGGGGAAACTATTAAAATAAGGCTTTACCGTAATGGCAGTCCCATGGAGCTGGAATTAACACTGGTTGAAGCTCCCAGTAATTAAATACAGGCCATTGGGAAATATATTGAAAACACCGGAAGAATCAAAAAAAAGGGAGACTCCTGAAAAAATACTGGTACTGAAATCAAAGCAGGGTGACAAGGCTGCTTTTGAGCAGTTAGTCAGAAAATACTCCCATTATGTATATACCACCTCCTTTTTTATGCTGAGAGACAGCCATGATGCTGAAGATGTAAGCCAGGAAGTTTTTGTCAAGGTTTACCTTTCCATAAAGGATTTCAGGGGGCTTTCCAGCTTTAAAACCTGGTTGAGGAAACTAACCGTAAATTCCTGCATAGATAAGATCAGGCTTAAATCCAAGACCAAGGATAAAAAGGTAAGCCTGGACAAAATGACCGAAGATTATGAAATCATATTTGAAAATTACCGGCAAAACCTGGAAAATGATTATTTTACCACCGAAACTTTAAAAGAGGTGCTAAAAATTATAGTAGATCTGGATGAAAATTATAGAATA
The DNA here is from genome assembly GCA_028698215.1 of Actinomycetota bacterium. Classification (NCBI taxonomy): domain Bacteria; kingdom Bacillati; phylum Actinomycetota; species Actinomycetota bacterium. The sequence continues at coordinate 136,134 of JAQVDY010000001.1, forward strand.
CCCCTAATATTGCGGGATCTACAGGATTACAGCTACCGGGAAATAGCCCAGCTTACCAATAAGCCCATAGGCACCGTAAAAACTAACATACACCGGGCCAGAAAAATGATTAAGGAAAAATTAAAAGAGAAAAAACCCTAATCCGGGGAGAGACTATGAACAATTTAAAAAAATACATCAAAATAGCCAAAGACGTAACCATCCAGCCGCAAGACAATACTGTCCAGGAAAAAATCTTGGAGAGGATATCCCAGGTAAGCCCTAAAGACCGGGAACTATTAGATGAAGACTTTATGGAGTATCTACGCCGGAACAATTCCAGATTGTACCTGTTTGCAGAAGGTGTAAGAAACAACCCTGTAAAATTTTTACTTTTGCTATCAGCATCCTTGTTGGTAATTTCTTTGATAATCTATGAAATTAAAAAGATATACCTATCTCCTTCTAAAGATAAGCCCCAGCAGTAACAAGAAGAATATAATTATCCAGAAATAGGGATTGACCAGTAAATCACGGATAGGTTCATAACCTATATTACCAAACAAGGCCAACAGTACCGACTGCAGCCAATCATAAAATTTTACAAATAATTCTGCAATATTTTCCTTTGAAAAAAAATCTTTAATTAAATCCATACTTGCCTATCTAAAAATATTTTAAATAAACCATAAAATTATTTAATATATTATACTAGAATACTATTATAATGTTTATTATTTTTAAAGCATAGCAAAGAAGGGATAGGACGCTTGGACTACTTTAAACTAAAGAAGAGAAAGGGCAATATCAAAACTGAAATAATTTCGGGCATAACCACCTTTATGACTATGGCCTATATTATCTTTGTCAATCCAGCTATTCTTTCCCAGGGAGGCCAAACAGGAATACCTTTTGAATCAGTGGCAATTGCTACCTGCCTGGGAGCAGGGGTAATGAGTATAGCCATGGGATTGATTACCAACACCCCTTTTGCCTTGGCTTCAAGCCTGGGTATTAATAGTGTAGTGATTCTTACCTTGATTTTAGGGTTAGGCCTAAATTTCCAGCAAGCCATGGGCATCATAATAATGGAAGGTATCTTAGCTGTTGTTCTGGTGCTTACCAGAATCAGGCAGATGATGGTAAATGCCATTCCTGGTGGATTGAAATATGCTATGGGGGCAGGAATAGGATTGTTCCTGGCTTTTATGGGAGCAAAACAGGGAGGCTTTATAACTTTAACCACCGATAACGGGTTAGCTTGGGGGGATTTTACTGCTGGGCATACCTGGTTGGCGGCATTGGGGTTGATACTTACATTATTGCTGGTAGCCTTTAAGGTCAAGGGAGGAATACTGCTGGGCATTGCAGGGACTGCTGCAATGGGTGTTATTTTTAAAATTATACCCCTGCCCCAACAGGTTTTCCAGGTTCCCCACCCCCAAAGTTTTTCTACCTTTTTTAAGGTAGACCTGGCTGGAGCGGTAGTAGAAAGCGGCATGATTAACATCATTGCCTTAACAATGGTATTTGCCCTGTTTATGGCTGATTTTTTTGGCAGCCTGGGCACAGTTATGGGAGTAGGCCAAAAAGCGGGGCTTATAGACGGAAAGGGAAACTTTCCCGGGCTGAAGAAGGTATTGTTAATAGATTCCCTGGGGACCATAGGGGGAGGATTATTGGGAACGGGCCCGGTAACCACTCATGCAGAAAGTGCTTCCGGAGTTTCTGAAGGGGGAAGGACTGGAATAATGCCTACGGTTACCGGCATACTTTTTTTGGTTTCCATATTCTTTATGCCCTTGATAGCCACAGTGGGGGGAGGGGTGTTAACTTCCCCGGGAATCTACAGGTACCCGGTTACCGCTCCTGCTTTAATCATAACCGGGTTCTTGATGATGGAAGCTATATCTAAAATAGATTTTAAGGATTTGGAAATAGGCATACCGGCATTGCTGACTATCATAATTATGCCTTTTACCTCTAATATTTCTTATGGTATTGGTTTTGGGTTTATAAGTTATACTATAATAAAACTGTTTAAGGGTAAGTTCAGGCAATTGCATCCTTTGATGATAATAACCAGTGTCCTGTTTGCAGCGGCCTTTACAGCTGAAAAACTAGCCCAGGGATTAACAGGGTTTTAACCCAACGGGGGCCGGGTAACTGCCCCGCTTTTATTTAGATATGATAAAACTGATAATTTTTGACATAGGAAAAGTTATTTTAGACTTTGACCACCATATTACCTGCCGGCACCTGGCAGAAAAATGCCATTACCTGCCAACAGAAATTTATAATATGGTGTTTGAAGGCCGCCTGTTTTACCAGTATGAAAAGGGCCGCATTACTTCCCGCTCTTTTTACGAACAGGTTAAAACCATGCTCTCTTTAAATATGGACTATAAACAATTTGCCCGGGCCTGGGGAGATATATTTTCCCTGATGCCCCAAATTGAACCATTAATGGAGAAACTGAAAGGCAAGGCCAGGTTGTTTGCCCTGTCCAATACAGATGAGCTTCACTTCCAATATCTATATAAGCAGTTCCCATTATTTAAACAATTTGAGCAGATAGTTCTTTCTTATGAAGTTAATGCACGCAAGCCCGAACCGGCAATTTATAGCCGGGCACTTGAGCTGGCCAGGGTACCGGCTGAAAATTCTTTGCTGGTAGATGACCTGGGGCAAAATGTTGAGGCCTTCCTCAATATGGGAGGGAAAGGATTGGTGTTTGAACATATTTCAGGACTTTACCAGGCCTTAAGGAAATACCAGTTGCTGTAAAACAGGCACTTTAAAATATAAACCGCCGGGCAGTAAAATTTAATCAGGTTTATAGGTATTCTTGGCATTGCTGTTAAGTATCTTGGAAGCAAACAAGACAGCCTGTTCGGGGCTAAAGTATCCCTGCATTACCCGGTCAGCCAAAACTGCAGCTACAGCCTTCCGGGCATTTTTTTGGGCACCGTAGCATCCTTCTACAAACATGTAGTCTCCCCCAAAAGCAAAAATTTTATTGGATGGTAGAATCTCGATAATGCGGTCCAGTATATCCATATAAAGTTTTATGGAAACCTCGGCCAGCCAGCATAGGTTAAAATAACAGTGGGGATACATTTTTATCATGGCAATAAGCTTATCGGTAAAGGGATAACCAGCGTGGAAAATATCAAATTTAGCCTGCCGGTACCGGATTATTACTGGAGTAAGATAAGAGGGATCTGAGTTCCTGATATCATTTAAATTGCTTTCCAGCAAGCCGGTATGTATTTGGACAGGTATATTTAACTCTATTGCCTTTACAATACAGTAATGGATCATGTAATCCTGGAACGGCTTGATAATGGCAGCGCTTAAACCGTCAACAAAAGACTCATAGCGGTTGAGTTTGAGTACCTTTATCAAGCTATTTTCAGCCTGGTGGGGTGTAACCAGTTCAAAATCAATTCTCCTAAAATAGGCAGCTCCTATTTTTAATCCGTAAAGCCTGTCTTTTCTCTGCTCCATTATGGAATCTACAATACCGGTAAAGTCTTTGAGGCTATGGATGTGCCGGTCATACTTAGCCTGGACCTGCTCCAATTTATCAGTGGTATTTATATCCAGCAGCAAGTCGGGCCTGAACACGGGAAGAAAATAGGGTGCATCAGGTTCAGTCTGGCTAATATGGTTGGCTTCCATGCCATCCAAATCGTTAAGCATAAATTCTATATTGGCTTTTTCTATAATGACTTGATGGTAGAAATTGGCCTGCTGGTTTTTATGCATGGCAGCTGTTACCTTTTTTACGGCCTCCAAGTTTATTTGCTCCACCCCATATAGGTCAGCCAAAGCGGAGAGCAGAGTGCGGCTGTATCCGGTATTTTCGATATGAGGCCAGTAAGGCTTAAACAGCTTCCATTTTTTTTCCAAATTAACATCCGGATCTAGAAGCAACTCAAACTGTGTCCGGTCCATGCCGGAAGAAATGAGATCGGTAGATGCATAGTGTTTGAACAGGTGAAAAAAATCAATCTTCTGCTGCCTTCTCTCATATTCATACATAAGATGCTCATGGGTATCAAATATCGGTATTTTATTTATCTCTGCTTCAATCTGCAGGGATAACTGTTTGCTTTGCATGGCTTACCTTTCTGTTTTCAGATGGCAAAAGCTGCGGATACCACATCCTTATTTTAGGTAATAGCCTTTAAAAAGTAAAAAAAAATACTAAAATACCTTATAATTTAATGAGACCTGTTTATCGCGGTTATAGTTGGAAATTTAGATTAACATAAACTATTTTACTGAAAGGATTTTAACCGGTGAGCGAAGAAAAGGTAATAAAAAGATCTGCAGAGCCACAAACCATAGATAGCTTGAAGCAGGGTTTCTGTGAGGCTGGAATAAAAGAGGGAATGGTGCTGCTGGTCCACAGTTCCCTTAGTTCCCTGGGCTGGGTTTGTGGAAGGGAACCTGCAGTAATCATGGCCTTAGAAAGCTTACTGGGTCCGGAAGGAACCCTGGTTATGCCCTCCCATTCTGGCGATCTTTCAGACCCCCGGCTATGGTCTTTGCCTCCTGTCCCCAAATCATGGTGGGCTCCTATTAAGGCAGCCATGCCGGCCTTTCAGCCTGATCTTACTCCCACCCGGGGAATGGGAAATATAGCTGAATGTTTCAGGAAGCAAAAGGGAGTAATAAGGAGCTGCCATCCCCATTATTCATTTTGTGCCTGGGGAAAACATGCCCTTGAGATAACCCGGAAACACAGCTTGGATTTTGGCTTGGGCCAGTATTCGCCCCTGGCCAGAATTTATGACCTAGAGGGATATGTTTTGCTGATAGGGGTAGGGCATGATAGCAATACTTCCCTGCACCTGGCAGAGTATAGGGCTAATTATCCCCACAAAAAGATTGTCAAATGTTGGGCTCCCATCATGATAGGGGGGCAAAGGGTAGAGAAAAGTTTTTATGATATCAATTTGGAATGCAATGACTTTAACCTGATTGGTAAGGAATATGAACAACAGCAAGAGTATGGTTGTGCTACCCTGGGTTTGGCCAGGATAAGGTTGTATAATCAAAAAAGCTTAGTAGATTTTGCAGAAAAATGGATGGAAAACAACCGTAGGCAGCCATCCTAATTGTGCAATTCATCCTCTTCCCTTAACAGCTGACTGGCAGCCTCTTTATCTTTGGAATCTATTAACAGGTATACCCCTCCTACCCATTGCTGGGATGGATACATCTGGCCGGCGTCGTCAGAGGATACATAGCTTTCAATGCCATTACTTTTTAAAAAGCTTTTAGCTACCTCAGCCTCTATGCGGGAACTGAAAATTTTAATGGTTTCTTTCATATTAACTACT